>PLCH01000585.1 GCA_003135585.1 Chitinophagaceae bacterium | reverse complement strand
AAATAAATTTGGTTGGTGGTTGTGGGGCAATCAAAAAGACAAATTCTCCCGTAACCCCAATCATTAATACTTTCATGATTACCGTAATTAACTATTAAATATTTGATTCAGTTCGCTTACTATTTCGGCAGGAAGTTTAAGCGTTCCGGCTTGTACGTTTTCCCTTAAATGGGCTATGGAGGAGGTGCCTGAAATTAATAAAATATTGGAAGAGCGTTGCAAAAGCCAAGCTAAAGCTACCTGTTTAGAAGTTGTATTTAACTGGCTGGCAACTCTTTCAAGAGTATCAGACTGGATAGGCCGGAAACCTCCCATTGGAAAAAACGGTACAAAGGCAATTCCTTTCACGGCAAGCTCATCTATAAGAGCTTCGTCCTTACGATAAACTAAGTTGTAATGATTTTGAACGCAAACAATATCCGTAATAGATTCTGCCTCCTTGAACTGACTGTGGCTGATATTACTTAAGCCAATATTTCGGATAAGCCCCTTTTTTTTTAATCCAACAAGCACTTTCAGGGGTTCGGATATTGAACTTTCATCCGTGCCTAGCGCCTGACCAACGCGGAGGTTAACAATATCGAATGCCTCGACACTTAAATTCCGCAAATTGTCATTGACCGCAGAAGTCAATTCTTCCGCAGATAAGGCTTTAGGCCATGATTTGTCTGCCCCACGCCGGACACCCACCTTGGTTACAATAACCAAGTCTTTAGGATATGGGTGTACTGCTTCTCTGATTATTCTGTTGGCAATATGGGGGCCATAAAAATCACTTGTATCAATATGGTTTATTCCAAGCGATAAGACCTCTTTTACCACTGCCTTCGCTTCCGCCTTATTATGGGGTTCTCCCCATGCCATAGGGCCTGTTAATTGAATTGCACCATATCCAATACGGTTAACCGTTAGCGAGGTTCCTTTAAAGGTAAACTGTCCACCTAAATTGTTGTTTGTTTGCATAAAAATCTCTGCTTAAAATTAAGATAACAGATGTAAACTTACACTTGTTATTTTACATTACAAATACTTTTTGAAAAAAAATCTTCGCTACCTTTATTATCAATGAAAAATACTGCTGTAAAGCGAAAGGAAAAAGCTCGTAAGCGTAATCCAAGAGGAAAAGGAGACCAGCTTCGCACAGACCTTATTGATGCTGCTATTTATCTACTTGCCAACCTTGGTCCTGACGAGCCCTTTTCACTAAGAGGGGTAGCGAAACAGGCGAATGTTTCTGCAACATCTGTTTATCGACATTTTGACGACCGCAACCAGTTGGTTTTGTCTGTACTGCAACACCTATTTAATGAACAGATAAATTTACGTCAGGTTGCTGAGCAAAAAGAAGCAGCCGCTGGTGGCGGCGCCTGGGAAAAACTTCTTGCCGGATCATTAAGTAATGTGCGTTTCGCCATGGAAAGGAGTGGGCATTATAAAGTTCTTTATGAAGGTAGTGTCGTATCCAGATTAGACGACCCTAAGTCAGCTTCATTTGGCAGGCCTATCTTAACTCATGTCACTGAACTTATTAAAGAGATTATAAAGGGCAATCCGACTAAGCGGGTTACCGATGATCCAGAGCGGCTTGCACTATTACTGTGGACAGGTACGCACGGTGTGATTTCGCTTATCATTAATAAGCCTACTTTTGATTGGCCCGATGCGGTGGAACTTGTTGAGCAAATGGCAACTGCAATCATTTGCCCCGCTTAAAAAAGGTGTAAAGCTCTTTTGTCAGTTGCAAATAGGTTAAACAAGATATCTGATTTCTTTTATTTGCCAGGGCGACTTTCATAAAGTCATTTATAATTCGAACCCGATGTTTATCCTTGAACAATTTGTTCTTCTGTGGAAACTCAGTCCTAAAAACTAAAATAATTTTCCTTATATGCTAATACCTTCAAAGCATTTTTCCCTCCTTCTTTGCAATAATTCCAGGAAAACTAATTACAGACATTAGTTTCAAGGGATTTTGTGTAATTAGGACATTTTTTCAGAAGGGTTATGGAAGATCCCCCTTTTTTACATACCTTTTGTGACCAGTAAGCAGGGCCAGGACATGTGGCTGACCACTATTGCAAAAATTTAGAAAACAAACTCATCATCATGAACAGAAGATCCTTCCTCGGCAATGCCGCAGCCGGCTTGGCCGCTTCCGGATTGGTCACGTCAATCCCCGCCACTGTGTTTGCATTGGCGAATAACAAAGGTATCAAGATGCCCATTGGTTTCCAGTCATATGTTTTCCGGGAAGAGATCTCCCAGAAACCGAAGGAAACTATGAGCCAACTGGCCGGCTATGGTTACAAGAACGTGGAGTGGTGCAGTCCCAAGGGCTACAAAGGACCCTTCACTCCACTCGTCAAATACTCCGGCACCGAACTAAAGAAGATCACCAATGATTCAGGCCTAGAGACTACCAGCTGCCATTTCACTTGGGATGAGATCATGGACGACGTCAGCTTAACCGAGCGCATTGAGTTCGCGAATCAACTGGGTTTGAAATGCATGGTCTGCTCCGGGGGACTCATGGCCAAGACCGCAGATGAAGTGAAGAAGCGCTGTGACCAGATGAACCATTACGGAGAGATGGTGAAGAAAGGCG
>PLCH01000091.1 GCA_003135585.1 Chitinophagaceae bacterium | reverse complement strand
ACTGATATTGAAAGGGAATCTATTAACCGTCTACGGCTATCATAAATTTTACGGCTAAAATTGTTAACCAAATTAGTTAACTTCCTTCGCTGCATTATTGTTCTAAAACTTTCCGAGGAAAGTTTACCTGTGTGATGAATGCTATCTAAAATCCTGTTTTTTAGGATTAACTTTTCATCAGCCACTTCATTAAGGCGGTTAATGTTTCTTGCCGTACTGTCATGTTCGCTGACCTCCTTTAATGAATCCAGATACCCTTTCGCTTCGGCAATTAGAAGATCAACTCCTTCAAAATATGAAGTGTCATTTGTGGCAACCGCACCCCGGATCTTAATTTCCGCGGACAGCAAATTTCTCTCCAATTCCCGCAGTTGGTTGTCTACCATTAATTCATGCTGTAGTTTTTTGTTTCCCTTAATAAGATTGTCAATATTTTTTGCTGAATTATATTGAACAAAAATTAGCAATAGATTACCTGCTATGAATGCAGAAAGTATAAAATAAATGAACCGGTTACTGGTCATATCAAATAGATATTCCTCGTTCGATTAAAGGATGTTCATTCTTTTGTTTAGCGCAGATCGATAAGCGTCAGCTACAGGCAGCGGTTTGCGATTAATTATCAGGGCACCCCCTTCTATGCTGTCTATCTTATTTAAGGCTACCAAGTAAGAGCGGTGGACCCGTAGGAACCTTGAAGCAGGCAGCCTTTCTTCCACGGATTTTAATGTTGTGTGAATTGCATAGAACTTTTCTTGAGTGTAAAGNNTATTATCGAGTTTCAGTCTTCGAACAATATTGGAGTCACGGATAAAAACAAATTCGTCCTCCTTTAATTTCACTTCTTCCTTATTGCTTTCCAATAATTCCCTGGCTTTGTCAATGGCTTGGACAAACCGGGCGCTTGTTACCGGTTTAATAATATAATCAACTACATTCAGATCAAATGCATCCACTGCATACTCCCTTTTTGATGTTATAAAAACGATGACGGGTCGTTTGAATTGCAGGTTTTTGGTAAGTTCCAATCCCGTCATGCCCGGCATTTCAATATCAAGCAAAAGCAGATCGACAGTTTGAGCCTGAAGAAGGTTATAAGCTTCCATCGCACTTGAGCATTCTGCGACAATGCTTATGTCATCGACCCTTTCTGCCAGCTTGCTTATCGTCGCTCTGGCGATTTTATTATCGTCTATAATCAGGGCGTTCATTCCTTAAAAATAAATGATTCTGCTCATTCCAACTACTGATTTTGCCCATTGAACGACTGTCGCTTTCCCTTATTTTTCCTGGAATGTAGTTTTGCATTGTCAATCAGGTATATGGATTATTTAGTAAAAGATAACAGCGATCAAAAACGTGCATTTATACTGCACGTTATTCAACCCGGGCTGGCAGGGCTGATGGACGGTTCTGTATNNCCACAGCTGTAGGAGCAGGCATCAGTATGGCCTTTTCAGAAGCCCTTTCTGATGACGGAAAACTGAGCGGAAGAGGCAATCCGGTAACAAGGGGCCTGGTATGTGGTCTCATGACTTTTATTGGTGCCGCGGGCCATACCCTGCCTTTTCTGCTTCCATCCTACCATATTGCCATGGCGGTTGCCATAACTATCGTCCTGATTGAATTGCTGACGATAGCCTGGGTCAGGCACAGGTATATGGACACCTCTCTGCCAAAAGCGGTATTTCAGATCGTGATAGGAGGGATTGTGGTTTTCATAGCAGGGGTTCTGATCGGGAGGAGTTAATAAAAATGATTGAGAAATGAACGAATAAATTATAAAAATTTTCGTAGGCAGTTAGGTTTAGTTTGCGGGCCGTATTTCTATACGGCCCTGATTTTATAACTATGAGAATCCTTTACACGATATTATTTTTTACAGACACCATCCTGTTAGTATGCCTTTCCTATCTTTTTCTTCAACTGGCAGACAATGGGGGTAAACTATGGGCTCTGATTCTGATATTTTCAGGAATGCTGGTGAGTATCTGCCTGCTGATCCTGCTTTTGAGAATATATATAAAGCAACCACCGGGCAAGCGACCCTGATGCTACATTAGGTACCCGTTGCGAACAAACTTACTACTCCCTTAAACGCCTTCGTGTTTTATCTCCAAGTGCAAGCCTTGTTATAGCTGATTTGATCCGGGTAACCACTAATAAATAATACCATGTAACGGTATTGGAGCAGAGGCATGGAAATATTTCCAGCCTATATGCGTAAATAAATATAACTTTGTCCTGTTTTCCAATAACTCTTTTAAGGTATTCGCCTTAATAATTAAAGTCTTCCCCCAATTGACTCTGTTGCATTTTTTAGAAAGAGCCTGATTCGTGCTACCTTTCTAAAACTGGCGATAAATAACTCAATTCAAAATTTTTTATTATTTACTATTTTGAAACTCCCCAATCATATACCATGCTGATTCAATTATGATTTTACTAACAAATAGTCAAAAAAGAATATTATGAAAGCAGTTTTTAAATTTTTAATCCCGTCCCTCGTAAAATCCGGAGCTTCTAGAAATACTTTCTGTGCTTTAATAATTTTAATTTTCAGTCAAACTAGTTTATGCCAGACCGCAGACTCCACCTCCCCCCAAAAAACAAATACTAAACGTTATCATGTAAACTATCTCACCGGAAGTGGTATCCTGGCCGCAGGTCTTGTAACGGATTATTTTGCCATCAAACAGCTTCAGAGTAAACCTCAAATTACGGATGCAGAATTGCTTGCCTTAAATACGGACGTAATCAATCCGATTGACCGGTGGGCTTTACACCAGGATCCAAGCCAACGTAAGACCTTCAGTAAAATTTCGGATGTTATGCAGCCGCCCCTTTTTGTCATTTTGCCTGTTCTACTTGGTTTGGATAAAAAAATACGTAAAGATTGGCTTGATATTCTGTTCATGTATGCTGAAGGGCATATTATTACCTTCACCTTTTACAATTATAGCTGGTTCGGGGCCATGTTTCAGGATAGGTTCCGACCTCTTACATATTATACCGAACTTTCCTTGCCAGAGCGAAATGCCAGCGGTAACCGTAACTCTATGTTCAGCGGCCATGTGGGTTCAACCGCTTTTGCTTCTTTTTTTATAGCTAAGGTATATTGTGACTATCACCCGGAAATTGGCGCCGCTAAATATCTTTTGTATACCGCAGCTTTGGTTCCTCCGGTGGTGATGGGATATCTCCGGGTGAGGGCCCTGGCGCATTTCCCTTCCGACGATTTGATTGGGCTTACTTTGGGCGCAGCGGTTGGGATTATTCTACCCGAAATACATAAGTTTAATTACAAAGGCATTAGTTNNATCTTGGAATGTTATGTACGCCCCAGTCAATGGGTCTGAGTCTGTGCTGGAAAATCCCTGTACATAAATTTTCAGGTACGGACAAATCAAATTTAGCAAACCTGATGGCTCCAAAACAGAAGTAAAGATTTAGTTTGAAAAAAATAGAACGAACTTTTTGAATATCCCCAATCTTATAATCTGTAAAAATGAAATTGTTTTTTTCGAAGATTTAATGACTGAGGATAAACGTAAAATATCCTGCCTCCTATGCCGGATCTTCCTGACCCACCAACTCAAGTTTTTTTAACTCGCTGTCTATGAATTCGATCTCATTCTGCGAGAGCTGTACATTGGCCGCTAAGGCATTTTGAATTGCCTGCTCCCGGTTGCGAGCGCCTACCAGGGCAATCGTGATACCGGGCTGTTCGATGGTCCAGCGTATGACAAGTTGGGAAAGCAATGCCTTCTTTGATTTTACCAGTGGCTGGAGCCGGGCCAGAAAATTGTCTATTCGCCGGATGTTTTCAGGCTTAAAGAATTTAGTGTCGGGACGATGGTCTCCCCGTGCGAAGACATGGTCCGGTCTGATCTTGTCGGTCAAGAGTCCCCTTTGTAAGGGACTGTAAGCAATAATAGCCTTTCTATGTTCGATGCAATAAGGTACCAGTTCTTCCTCGATCGTTCTTTCTACCATACTATAGGGAACCTGGTTGGATGCAAGTGAAAGGGTTTTTTCCGCTTCGGCCATCAGGGCCGTCGAATAATTGCATACTCCTGCCGCCCGTATTTTACCCTGTTTGAGCAACTGTGTGAGTGCTTCCATGGTTTCTGCAACGGGTGTTGTGTCATCGGGCCAGTGGATCTGGTACAGGTCGATATAATCTGTACCCAGCCGGCGTAGGCTATCCTCGCATTCTTTTATGATGCTTTTTTTCCCGGCATACTTGTAGATGTCTATCGGATTTCCTGCGTTGTCGTTGCTCTTGAATGCAAATGAACCTTTTTTCTCATCCCAGCGCATGCCGAATTTTGTCAATATCTGCATCTTATCACGGGGCAGACTCCGCAGCGCTTCTCCGACGATTTCTTCACTTAAGCCCTGGCCATAAATGGGGGCCGTATCGATGGAAGTGACTCCGTGATCGTAAGAAGCCTGGATGGCCTCGAGCGCATCCTTTCTTTCTGTCCCTCCCCACATCCAACCTCCAATTGCCCATGCACCGAAAGTGATAACTGAAACTTTTAGGTCTGTATTACCTATTTTTCTATATTCCATAATTCCGTGTTTTGTGTGTTATTTTAAATTGTTATTTGATTTGTATTTTTAGCTCAAAAGCTTATTTCTGTATTCCGTGCCTTATCCTGGTAACTTGTGATAAGCTTACCGGGCTTGCCTTGTTCCCGAAATGACTCCGCAAATAGGTCAGGACATCGGCTATTTCCTCATCTTTTAAAACCCTGCTGAAGGCGGGCATGGGGTTCGAGTAGGTTTCCCCTGAAATCTCCACCCCGTCATTCAACCTATGGAGTACGATGCCTATAAGCCGGGCTGAAGAACCTTCCACATAAGGGCTTTTCTGTAGGGGCGGATTCAATCCAGGCACCCCTCCTGCATCGATCTGGTGGCAGGGCATACAGGTCTGATCGTAAATTTTTTTACCTCTTTGCCCCGGACCTTGTACCGGACTCCGGAGGGATGCTGCAGCCAGGGGAGCCTGGGATTTTATGCAAACCACCCCTGAGCCCAGCAGTATAAACAACGCGAACACGATCCTGTTCATAAATTTGTTTTTGATTCAGATCTTTTTTTCAAGCGTTTTATTTTCCATCATAAGTGATTCTATAGATGGTTCCTTTCACATCATCGGAAATATATAAGGCGCCGTCAGGCCCCTGTGCCAGCCCGCAGGGCCGGTGCATCGCCTGTGAGGGGGAACAGATTTCTTCCGTGCCGGCAAAATTGTCCGCAAATATTTCCCAGTTGCCGGAGGGTTTGCCGTTTGCAAAAGGTTGGAAAACCACGAAATATCCTTTTTGTTTTTCGGGTGCCCTGTTCCAGGATCCGTGAAAGGCGATAAAGGCCCCGTTCCTGTATTTTTCGGGGAACATATTACCGGTGTAAAAAAGCAGGCCATCGGGCGCCATATGCCCTGGAAAGGCTTCGAG
>PLCH01000574.1 GCA_003135585.1 Chitinophagaceae bacterium | reverse complement strand
CTTATCTTCCCATTATGAGTGACGAAACGCTGATGGTTGAGGGAAACGGATCAATTTTTTTGGCAGGACCTTATCTCGTAAAAGCAGCCATCGGCGAAGAAGTTGATACGGAAACCCTGGGAGGAGCGGTCACCCATACAGAGATATCCGGCATTGCCGATTACAAGTTCAAGACTGAGCAGGAATGCCTGGACCAAATTAAGAAGATCATCGGCAAATTGGGAAAATCAAAAGATGGGGGAATATTCGATCGCATCAAAGCGAAGGCACCATCCAAAAACCCGGAAGAATTGTACGGCATTCTGCCTATCGATGCATCAAAATCATATGATATGCTTGAGATCATTGAAAGGATCGTTGATGCTTCGGAGCTGGCGGGAGTCAGTTCATTTGAGCAATTTAAGGAAGATTATGGCAAAACAATTTTGTGCGGGTACGCGAGAATTGACGGGTGGGCTGTAGGAATTGTTGCCAATCAGAGAAAAATTGTAAAAAGCAGAAAAGGAGAGATGCAAATGGGAGGCGTAATATACNNATGAATTGCAATCAAAAGAAAATTTCATTGATATTTCTGCAGGATGTTACCGGCTTTATGGTCGGTTCAAGGAGTGAACAAGCAGGTATCATTAAAGACGGAGCTAAAATGGTAAACGCCGTAGCCAATTCGGTCGTTCCAAAAATTACGGTAATTATCGGCAACTCCTATGGAGCGGGGAACTATGCGATGTGCGGAAAAGCTTATGACCCAAGGTTTATTTATGCCTGGCCGAGCGCAAAAATTGCAGTTATGGGAGGCGAACAGGCTGCAAAAACTATTTTACAGATACAGGTCGGCGCTTTAAAGTCCAAAGGGAAGATAATTGAGCCCGTTGAAGAGAAAAAAATACTTGACGCAATCAAAGACCGCTATGAAAAACAAACAACCCCGTATTATGCAGCAGCACGCATGTGGGTGGATGGGATCATTGACCCCCTCTCTACCCGCTCAGTCATTTCGGAAGGATTGAAGTCCGCCAGTCATAATGCTGAAATGCCTGTTTTTAAAACCGGCGTAATTCAGGTTTAGCTTACTTCTTAAAAAATGAACTAAAGAAAATTGAAACATACGGATCGGCTTATAATGTATGCGGATGGTGCTTCCCGTGGAAATCCCGGACCTGGCGGATATGGTACCCTATTAATGTGGAAGGGCCATCAAAAAGAGCTATCGGCAGGTTACCGGCTGACAACCAATAATAGAATGGAACTAATGGCGATCATTGCAGGATTGGAAGCATTGAAAAAGGAAGGATTGGAAATTACGATCTATTCAGATAGCCAATACGTGGTGAAAGCCATTGAAGAAGGATGGTTAACCAAGTGGATCACGACCAATTTTAAAGGTGGAAAAAAAAATAAAGACCTTTGGTTGCAGTATCATGAACTTTCTAAAAAAAACAAGATCCGCCTGATTTGGGTAAAAGGACATTCTGAAAATATTCATAACAACCGCTGTGATGAACTCGCAACTGCCGCCGCAGAGGGGAATAATCTNNTATCCAAGAAAGGCAAAGCGAGCTCAGGCAGTCAGGATTTCTGCCGACCTTTTCCGAAGCAGGTAATACGACCCGAACAGGATGGAACTGAATATAACAGTACCGATCAAACTATATTTATAAAATGGCAAGCCAGCTATATAACAGCTCAGCAAGCCGCTGAATGTTTTAGGATATTCTACGAATTCCCCCACGCCCACCCATGTCAGGAAATTGGAAATTATGAAAAAATAGGTGGNNGTGAAAAGGCCAATACATTTTTAATGTTTGCTGTTTTAATAAAAAAACCAAAAACCGTTACGCTTGCAAAGAGCAGGTAATTGATCCATTGACCTTTGTAAAAACCCGGAATAACCGACAACTTATTGACGTACAATACCTGATAAAATGAATCTGAAATCAAAAGTGAAAGTACAGGAATGATCAAAGCCCATTTCCGGTCCTTTATAATAGCCCCGGCAAATAATGCCATTGCCCATTGAGGAGCGAAACCTGGCTGTCGGCCCGGAATAATACGATAAAGCGAAGCCACAAGGACGAGCAGAAGAAGAGACCAGATAACAGGTTTATTCGGTTTCATAATTATTCATTATTACAGGCAAAAATAATTGAAAAATAGTTTATTCTCCGATTTACTCTCATAAACTTTCATTCCCCGATCAAAGGGACACTAGCTTTATAAACAACTGTGTCAGCCAAAGCCTTTAACTGTAACCGGGCACCGTCAAAACTTATGAACGCTTCGCCTCCCTTTATGGAAAATTCATTGTGCGGATTTTCCTGCATGGTTAAACTCCCGCTCCATAAAATGAAAATCTCGGCGGAAATGGAAGTATATTCAACCAGATCTCCCTTTTCTAATACTAATTTACCCAACTCAAAATCAGGCGCAGGGGTACTGAATACCTGGAGAAACTTGGTTTTTTTTGTTCCTTGAAAAATATAGGGATCGGTGGCCTGAAAATTTACATGTTTTAGCAACTCTTTTATATCTATCCATTTAGAAGTCAGGCCACCGCGCAATACATTATCCGAACTGGCCATAATTTCCACATTCTGTCCTTCAAGATAGGCATGAAGAATCCCCGCATCCTGAAATACAGCCTGACCCGGATAAAGCCTGAGGAGGTTGAAAAAATAGATGGAAAAAATTCCCCTGTCAATAAAGCCGGGAGAATTAAAAGTCATCGCCGCTCTTGCGGCCCAAAAGTTTTCGTCTGTCTTTTTTAATAACCCTTTTTGATAGGCGGGAACAATCCTGTCAAGCAGCGGCTGCAGCTTTGCATTTACCTCCACCTGGTCTATTTCCATTACGGTCTTGTATACTTCCTGGTAAGCCCCTCTCTCGAATACCGCTGATAAAAAATTTAATTCCTCAGTCTCTTTCAAAATGCGCGCAAAGGGGCCGGGAGATTTAAATCCGTGTAATAACCAGAATTCGCTTAGCGCCAGCATAAGTTCCGGTTTATGATTGTCATCCCTGTAATTGCGGTTAGCCGCATGCACATCCACTCCTCTTTTGTTCTCCTCTGCATATTCATGTTCTGCATTTTTTTTGGAGGGATGAACCTGAATGGAAAGCATGTCCTTTACATCAAGAATCTTTAGCAGGTAAGGTAATCTGCCAAATTTTTCTGCAACATAATGCCCCAGGGTTTCAAGAGGAAATTTTCGAATATAATCATTAAGAAAGACTGATTTGTCTGAATCCAGCAGCAAAATGGAAGGGGCAATCTCATGGGCTCCCAGCCAGTATTCAGCAAAAGGTTTTTCCTCAGGATTAGGGAGTTTTAGAAATTGAGGCAAAAATGATTTTCCACCCCAGGCGTAGTGTTGTGTTTTACCTTGCAGCCTTAGAACCCTATTGGTATCCAGTTTCATGCAACCTTGTTTTCAAATCTAAAATAAGGCAAAAAAAGATACGAATGCCTCCGGCTGATGAACAGGACGGAAAACCGAGGCCTGTTCCCAAATGAAAAATGCCGAAGACCTCCTGAGTTTGGATTACCTGAAGGGCCTGCTGACATAAAGAAAACAAATTATACCCAAAGAAGACTTCCAATTCTTTCTTTCAAAAGAAATTCAATCAGGATGGAGATTTCAGCCTCCTGGCAATTTCTTCAACCATCCTGTAAGTGGCCGGACAATATTGTATATTCTGTTTGAAAATGTGCATGTAGTCCAGCATTGGTTTTTTGGTATGATGCGGAAAGCCGGCACAATCGCCCGGACGAACGGAGTATATCTTACACATATTGGATTCGGGATCCAGGAATTGGCAGGGCTTCTTAACATTCACCCAATCACCACTTTTGTCCTTGTATAACCATTTTTCCCGGAAGGCTTTTTCCGTCATGTCCAGGTGTGTGGAGATGCGAATCACGTCTTTCCTGCTATAGGTAGGCGACATGGTTTTGCAACAATTAGCACAATCCATGCAATTTGTTCCTATCCATACAGTCTTATTGGCCTCTTCTGCAATACTCTCCAATCCCCGTGGAGCTTTTTTCTCCAATCTTGTCAAAAAATTCCTGATCCGTTTTTTGTGGTGACGGACTATCTGCCGGAATGAACGTAAATTAACTGTTTGCATGAGTGGCTGGCTGGTGAACTACCAAAAAAATAAATATTTTTTGGCTTGGCACTTCATCGCCTGCGCGGAGATCCCCCAATGGGTAACCGTCTTATTTTGGCTCTGTGCGTGCACTCGCAAGTCCCTTACGAGGTTTTTATGTCTTGTACTGACCCCACAAACATACTAACTTAGTTTGATACAATAGAAACTATTGGCCGGTTCCCAATGGCTAAAGACTTTTGGGTCCTAGGGCAGACTTTGTAAAAGGCAAACAAGCCTTAATCAGAGTATACGGCAAGGAAAATTTTCAAATTTCCCTTTTAAATTTTAAACTTGTCAGATGTGGGAATCATATAAAAGGGGCTATAAGGCCTACCTTCAACTGGAAAAATCATTGTCGGATAACTCAGTAGAAGCCTATCTCAGGGATGTTGAAAAGCTGACCCAATTTCTTCAGGAATCAAAAACGATGAAAACACCGGCAGAGATTGAATTAAAAGATCTGCAGGAATTCATAAAATGGGTCAGTGAATTGCATCTCACGGCTTCTTCACAGGCAAGGATGATCTCAGGAATCCGGTCATTTTATAAATATTGCTGGGGGGAGAAAATCCTAAAGAGGGACCCCACCCTGCTATTGGAAGCGCCCAAATTAAAAAGATCGCTGCCGGACACGCTTGTATTTGAAGAAATTGAGAAAATTATTGGCCAGATAGACCTTAGCAAGCCGGAGGGGGGCCGCAACAAAGCCATATTGGAAACCATGTACAGCAGTGGTCTTCGGGTGAGCGAACTGGTGAATCTGCGTCTTTCCTGCCTTTACCTTGACATCGGGTTTATTCGCGTCATCGGCAAAGGAGATAAGGAAAGATTGGTCCCCATTGGTAGTACGGCAATTAAATATATCAATATATACCGGAATGATATAAGGACCCATATCGCTGTCAAACCCGGCAACGAGGATATAGTCTTTCTTAATCGCCGTGGCAGCAAACTAACAAGGGTAATGATTTTTCTGATGATGAAAGATCTCGTCAGGAAAGCAGGTATCACCAAAAATATTTCACCGCATTCCTTCCGGCATTCATTTGCCACCCACCTTGTGGAAGGCGGGGCCGACCTCAGGGCAGTCCAGGAAATGCTCGGGCATGAAAGCATTACCACCACAGAAATATATACCTATCTGGATAGGGAATTTTTGCGGGAAACGCTACACAGGTTCCATCCTGCTTTTAAGTCGTAAATTTTCGACTTATGGATGCTGATTTGGCAGGGAATTGAATAAATTATTTATTATGTCCCATACAGGTTCATCTGAAAAAATTGCTTTATACGCCCGATTTGCACTGATCCTGCACGCAGTGGTTTTGATCATCTTATTACTTTATTTCGGGAAGCTCCTATTTATTCCTCTTTTCTTTTCCCTTCTCATTGCGATTTTATTGCATCCGCTTGCCAGGTATTTTGAAAAATTACATCTAGGGCGCGGAATTGCC
>PLCH01000309.1 GCA_003135585.1 Chitinophagaceae bacterium | reverse complement strand
AAGTATAACTACATAAGGCGCTTTTTTTATCCATTTTCCCACAGCATTCGTATAACGATTGGTCAGCTTTTCAAACCAGGAATTGTACCTGTAAAAAAACCAGTTGAGTCCTCTGGACTTTTGATCCAAATGCCAGGGCTTCAGTAAGATTGAACAAAGTGCAGGTGTTAGGGATAATGCAACAAAAGCGGAGATCAAAACCGAGATGGCGATCGTAATGGCAAATTGCTGATACAACCTGCCTACTATTCCCGGAATAAATCCNNAAATCCTACCGGTACAAAAACGGCTGCCAAAATCAAGGCAATAGCGACCACGGGACCGGAAATGTCCTGCATTGCCTTGGCAGTTGCTTCCTTGGCGGAAATATTTTCTGTGTCCAGGTAATGCTGTACTGCTTCCACCACAATGATTGCATCATCCACTACGATGCCGATCGCCAGGATAAACCCGAATAATGTCAATGTGTTGACCGTAAAACCCAGGGGAATAAAAAATACAAATGTTCCGATAATAGAAACCGGGATGGCAAGTACCGGAATCAGCGTAGACCGCCAGTTTTGAAGGAACAGGAACACCACCAAAATTACCAAGCCCAATGCTTCCAGCAGCGTTCGAACCACTTCCTGAATGGAGACCTGCACCACGGAAACGGATTCAAAAGGAACAACATAATCGATGTCCTTGGGAAAAGATTTTTTCATTTCATCCATAGCGGCATAAATACCTTTTGCAGTCGCCAGCGCATTGCTTCCCGGAGCCTGATAAACCAGTAAATAAGATGCCCTTTTCCCATCCACAAAAGAATTACTTGCATAACTGAATTTGCCAAGCTGAACCCGTGCCACGTTTTTCAGATAAACCACTGAACCAATCTGAGGCCTGCTCCTTACAACAATACTGTCAAACTGAGTGGCTGTCGATAACCGGCTGTTGGTAATTACGGTGTATTCAAATGCCTGGCCGGAATTTTGGGGGGGAGCTCCCACCGAGCCTGCCGCAATTTGCATATTTTGTTCCTGCAGCGCATTGGTGATATCGGTTGCCGTTAGACCCATTTGGGCAAGCTTATCGGGCTTAAGCCAGATGCGCATGCTGAAATCATCTGCCCTTGTAAATACGTCTCCGACGCCTTTCACCCTCAAAAGAACATCTCTTACAAAAATATTTGCGTAATTATCCAGGAAGGTGACGGCATGTGTGCCATTGGGGGAAAATATTGCTACCAGCAATAATATGCTTGGATTGCGTTTGCGCGTTGTAATACCCAAACGCTTCAATTCATCGGGCAATTGCGGAGTGGCAATGCCTACTCTATTTTGTACATCGAGCGCCCCGATATCAACGTTTGCGCCCACCTCATAAGTTACGGTAATCGTACTCTGCCCGTTATTTGTACTGTTACTCTGCATATAAGCCATACCAGGAGTACCGTTGACCTGCGTTTCAATGGGTGTGGTAACCGTCTGTTCAACCGTTTGCGCATCCGCGCCGATAAAGTTACCCGTGATCTGCACGGTTGGAGGAGTAATTTCCGGATATTGGCTGACCGGCAGGTTAAAAAGTGCGAGGAGACCCAGTAACACCAACACTACAGATATAACGATGGCTGTAACCGGGCGTTTGATAAAAGTATCTGCAATCATAATATTATCCTTAATGAATTATTTATTTATTCCCCCTGTCCTATTCTTCGCTGAATCAGTCCCTGCACCTGGAGCTGGGAACGTGATCAATGACCCGTCATGTAATTTCTGAATTCCGTCAACTACAATCTGGTCGTTTACTTTTAATCCGTCGTTTACAATAACCTTATCGTTAATCTTTGCTCCCGCGGAAATTTTCCGCTGGATAGCCTTGCTGCTATCGACTACAAAAACAAAATACTCCCCCATTTGCTCTATAACAGCTTTAAACGGGATAAGAATACTATTGCCGATTCCGGCATTCTTAACATGCAGGTTACAGGTTAATCCGGGCCTCAGAATATTTGACTGGTTGGGGAAAATTAATCTTGCGGTTATGGTTCCGGTTTGAGGATCCAGTGCCCTGTCAAGAAAGCTAATATGACCGGGAAAGGGGTATTTCATACCTCCAGGTAAAATAAGGGTAAAAGTCGAATCTTTTTTATCCGCCTTTTTCCGCTGTAATTGCTCAAAACGACTGATCTGCTTGTCATCCACGGCAAAATCGACAGCTATCGGATCATCTGAAGAAATTGTATTCAGTAAGGTTTGTCCGGGTAAAACAGCCGTGCCCATTTTCACCTGGGAAATACCAATCGTCCCGTCAAAAGGCGCTCTGATAGTCGTATACCGTAAATTAGTCCCTACGCTGGTTGTGTTTGCCTTGGCTGCTTCCAGCTGCATCTTTGAACTCTGCAGATCCGCAAGCGCATGATCCAGGGTTTGTTTTGCAATTGCATCCTGTTTCGCCAATTCAGTATACCTGTCCACATCCTGCTGCATTTTTTCCAGATTTGCCTTCGCGACATTTACATTGGCAAGCGACTGCTGATAGGCGGCTTCGTATTGTTGCTGGTCAATACTATATAATTTTTGTCCTTTTTTTATATGCTGGCCTTCCTTTAAGAAAATACCTGTTATATATCCCGATACCTGCGGCCTTATTTCAACCTGATTCAGGGCAGTCACCGTCGCTGGAAAATCCTCATAAAAAACCGCTTTTGCTTCCTGGACCGTATATACGTTTACAGAAACAGCAGGCGGCGGAGTATTTTGGGCATCTTTTTTCCCTCCACAAGAAGCCAAAGAAATGAATCCCATAAAGCTTAAACTAGTCCAGTACATTTCAAATTTCATGATATAATTTTTTATTAAAACTGTAGCGTTCCCAATGCTCTCTCCACATCAATTTTGTTGCTTAAAACCTGAAAGGCCGCATTCGCATAATTTATTTCGGCGGAAAACAGATCCGTATTGGCCGTAATAACCTCCAAATAGGTTTTCACGCCGGACCGGTACTGCAATTGAATGATGTTGTAGACATCTTTTGCCAATTCAAGGTTGTCTCTTTGAATATAATAATTTGACAGATTGGCTTTGTACAAGGCCAAGGCCTGGGTATACTGGGTATTGATTGAATCCTTCAAGGCCGTGAATTCATAATCAAGCCTGTCTAATTGCAATTGGGCTATTTTTATTTGTTGAACGCGTTTGGTTCCCTGAAAAATAGGAAGGGAAAAATTAAGACCTGCATAGGTATTTGGAAAATTCTGACTATACAATTTGCTGAATTGATCGTTGAGGTAATTAAAATTATATTGCCCAAATGCAGAAACAGAAGGCAAATAACCCCACTTATAATATTTGACATTGGCCTCCTCCAGCCGCCTCTGGGTTGATAACAGCTGGTATTCTATCCGGTTATTAAAATTCACATCCTGCAGGGTGTCTACCATCAATATTTCTCTGGCCAGTTGCGTGCTGTCATAAACCAAATCCAGTTCATGGGCGGCAGGATAACTTATCAGCAATTTAAGATTGGCATATTTACTTTTCAACTGTTCCTCACTGGTTTTCCTCTGTGCCTTTGCATTATTG
>PLCH01000341.1:267-2524 GCA_003135585.1 Chitinophagaceae bacterium | reverse complement strand
TTCCCAGATCATGGTGGTCGCAGACTCCATTTATTTTAACGGCTTCTCCATTTAACAGAAATCCCCTGTCCTTGTCAAATACAAAGGACCGTACACCTACACTGCTTGTATACTCATCCATAATTTCATTGTTCATCATCAGCCGGACAACCACCCTGTACAGATAGGGGTTCCCAACAGACCACAAATGAGGATTCGGAACCTTTAACAATGCTGCGGTTTCAGTTAGCTGTTTTGCAGGACAGGTGATGGAAGTTGAAATCGCTGCTACCTCTTTACCCGTAACATCCAATAAAGATGATACCACCTGCAAATTGCTGCTTGCTGCGGAGCTATTATTGATCTTTATTTCTGTGGCAATATCAGAAGATTGCCGGTCAACTTTTGGTGTAGTTATGTAAACGCCCCAGTGATCGACAAAAAAATCATTTTCGGTCACCAGCCAAACGTTGCGATAAATTCCTGAACCGCTATACCATCTTGAATTCGGCTGGAGGGAATTGTCTACCCTCACGGCAATCAGATTTGTTTGATCACCATAGGTAAGATAGGGCGTTAGTTCATACCGAAAAGATATATACCCGTTAGGCCTGAGGCCCAGAAAATGGCCATTGATCCATACTTCACTATTCCTATACACCCCATCAAAATCAATGAAAACTTTTTTATTTTTTGATGAAACAGGTAAGGCGAAAGTTTTTCTGTACCATCCGGTCCCTCCTCGCAATGCGCCCCCACCTGTTCCCGTCGGACTTTTTTCATCAAATGGCAATTCCACGCTCCAATCATGGGGTAGATTCAGTCGACGCCAATTTTCGTCATTGACCTGCTTTCCTTCAAGGGCATGCGAACTATCCAGGATAAACTTCCAGTCATTTGTAAAAAGTACTTTATTTTTTTCCTGGGCCTGCCCATGAACTAATAAAAATAAAAGCAAACTGCCAAGCAAACCATTTTGTACCTGTTTCATCGTCATTTTTTTCTATGACCATGCAAGTTAATAAAGTACTGTCCTACAGGATGAATAATCCCACTTTCGAAAAAAAAATATGGCCGCGCCGCCAATAGAGACGGAGCTATTAAGCCAAATAGTCTGAACCGTGATTTAGGGGTGATGGTCCTTATCGACATTATTGAATTTGGTTGTGTAGGCATCTGCTTTATCTTTAACATTCTTTTGTTCATATATTGTAATAAGCAAATCATAGGCGTCTTTCAGGGCGGTTCTGTCCTCCATTTTCAAATTCCCCTGGGAACCCAATATCTTGTCAACCTTTTCAAAATAGGGAATGGCTTCATCAAATTTCTTGGTGGATTGTGCACGCAATTCCGTTCTCTTTTTTACATCTTCAGGCTTGGCGCCATGGGTAGCTTTTGCCTGCATTTGTAACTCCACTCCTGCATTATAGGAGATTTGTCCCAAGACAAGGGCTGCCTTGGAATAATCCGGTTTGAGTTGAAGGCTTTTGTTTAATTTCTCCTGCGCTTTTTTAATCAATTCATCGTAATTGGCAGGGCGCTTTCCGGTCGTGGTATCCGAAGCATACTGATATAATTCCAACCCGTAATTGTAAAAGAACAGGTGATTGGTCGGAAAATTTGTCGTGATTTCCTCATATTTGGTAAACAGGGAGTCCCTGCCGCCAGTCACTCTTATTAATTCAAGTTCAGTGTCAGGCCAATACAAATCAGTTGGATAAGCCTTTTTACCAAGAGAAAGATATTTAAATTCATTTGCGTAATCCTTCTTCTTTGAATAATAATCTGCCCNNTCTTGTAATAAACAGCCGCTTCATCTCTGTTATTGGCTTTTTCAGCCGAAATCCCCGCATATAGGATGGAAGTAGTATCGATTTTTTGAGCAACCCATCCTTTTTCAGACATATAGTTGATAGCTTCCAGGGCGCCCTTGAAGTTGGTCAATGCCTCAGTATATTTAGCGGAATTGTAGGCAGCCGCACCTGATTGGAAATAACCCTGGTAGATTTCATTGATGGGTTTGTATTGATCCAGCTGAAGAAGGATCAATTTTTTATCATCATATTGCACATATTTTTTTAAAGCATCAAAAGCTNNATCATAGATTTTGCACTTATAATACCAGGCGTCTGCATTTTTCTGGTTTTTGGGATCTGCCAATACCTTATCAATCTCGGTTTTTGCTTCAGGTATCTTGTTTGCCTTTAACAGTTCTTTTGCCTTGTCCAGGTTTTGTGCAAACAGCCCCAGACTCGCAGCCACAAGTACTACACTGAGT
>PLCH01000341.1:0-259 GCA_003135585.1 Chitinophagaceae bacterium | reverse complement strand
GCCGTTCCCGTTGACATCATGTTCATCCAGTTGGGTAATCGCAGCGATTTCATCACCTTCATCCAGCCGGATCAGTTTTACTCCCTGGGTCGCTCTACCCTGTTCGCTGATCCCATTTACCGGCATACGAATGGTTACTCCGCTCTTACAGGTAATCATCATATCCTCGCGCTCGGTTACATCCAATATCCCAACCAGCTTGCCCGTTTTTTCCGTTACGCTGATTGTCTTGACCCCCTTTCCTCCACGGTTGGTAATC
>PLCH01000342.1 GCA_003135585.1 Chitinophagaceae bacterium | reverse complement strand
ATTTGTGCCTGCTCATGTTACCGATGCAGATGAACCATTTTTGCGCGGTTTTTTGGGTAAGATGTTATTCAGCGGGGACGAAATATTAAAAAAGACAGCCGTTTTAAGCGGGGGGGAAAAAGTACGTTGCATGCTCAGCCGCATGATGCTTCAGGATCCGAACGTCGTCATATTAGATGAACCTACCAATCATCTTGATCTGGAATCCATCCAGGCCTTTAATGAAAGTACGAGTAACTTTAAAGGGATTGTTTTAATAACCTCCCATGATCATACCTTTCTGCAAACTGTGGCAAACCGGATTATCGAATTGACGCCAAATGGCATCATTGACCGTTTGATGTCTTTCGATGAATACCTGGAAGATGCCAGAGTGAAGCAGGTGAGGGAAGAATTGTATCTGAATGCGAATTTTCGACAAACCCTTACTGCCTGAGTTAATTTACCGGAAATGTCTTATACCATTCCCCCACAAACCCATATCGGTCACGTACACCTGAAAGTATCAGATCTGGACAGGGCCCTCTCATTTTATAAAGGAATCCTGGGCTTTGAATTAACCCAGAAATTTGGCGACAGCGCAGCATTTATTTCAGCCGGCGGATACCATCACCATATCGGATTAAACACCTGGTTCAGCAAAAATGCCCCTCCGCCGCCGCGGCACAGTACCGGACTCTACCATACTGCTGTCGTATATCCGACAAGGAGGGATCTGGCGGTAGTCCTTCAAAGATTAATTGACGCAAAATATCCTCTCACAGGGACCGCTGATCATGGTGTTTCCGAAGCCCTGTATCTGGATGACCCTGATGGCAATGGAGTTGAACTGTACTGGGACAAACCAAAAGAAATGTGGCCCTATGACCCTGCGGGGAATTTGCAAATGGTAACCGAACACCTGGATATTGAAAATCTGTTAGAAGAAATCAAAGCAGGTAGCCCGGTATGATTCTNNCCCATACTATTTTTGAAGGCATTTTTATTTTTACCCGGGCGGAAGCTTAGGCCAATTTGAAAGGATTCGCAATGAGTACCGAAATTAAATTGAATAAAACCGGTAATCCGCTCTTTGGTAAGATGAAAGGTATTGCAAAAATAAAGCGGAGAATTCCGGCTGCTGTCTCCCAGGTAAGTCGCACTTGAAACCAACGAAGCTCCGAAGGATAGCTTATATCCGAACTCAACCCCTTTTTTACTTCTGTGGAGGAATTCAGTAAAAATACCCAGCGTTTTTGTTCCGTGACTGGTGGCCAGAATATCAACAGCGGAATCTTTGAGTGATCTTCTGAAATTCAGGTAATCTCCAAATTCATATTGAAGAGAAGTTTCCAGTCCGATTATTCTCCATTCGCCGCCTCTGGATGGGACGACGAGATTAATACCGCCGTTAAACCCATAGGATCCCCAGAAATGATCACTTCCCCCAATCCTGAAAACTGTATCGTTCCTATAATTAGGGGGACTAGTGAAATAACCATCATAGGGGGTGACCCTGTAGGAACCAAGAGTTAGTCCCAGGCCATAATATGCCTGAAAATGTTCAAAATTGTGGCTTCGGTGGATGTTTCCATGAAAAGCAAATAAATTATCCCGCATCTGGTCATTGGAACCACCGTTTGTATAGGCTCCGGAAATATAAACAGCCGATTTTGTTGAATCAGCCACCATTGGAATTGTATGATAATAATGGCTGTTGAGATCTAGTGGGCTGAGGTAATAAGAATGGGGAACGATGAAACAACCAGCTAACAAAATAAGAAAAAGCAAACAGTATAGGGCGGGTAGTTTTTTCACTGAAAATAAGACAGGTATTTTCAGACCTAAGCTGCAAAGACAGGAATAATATTATAGCCTGACTATCGGTCTTTTCTGCGATTGGCTTTTTTTGCAAGTTTGAAATTGACACCCGTTTGAAAATTGGTTGCATAGGTGCCAAAGTTGAACTGTAAAAAACCCGTAATTTGACCCTTTGTCAGATGAAATGTATTGGACAAATAACCCACCGGAAAGATATCTGCACTATTAAACCTCGAATAATCATTTGTAGGGTTTAAGACCATCCCTAAGGCGAATTTATAGCCAAATTCAGTTCCACGGCGGGTTCTGCCAATAATATCCGTGTAAATTCCAATGGTGGCGGTGGCACTATTTCTAAAGATTACGGTTGCAGCTGTATCAGGCAGATTTTTCCTGAAATTCAAATAATCCCCAAATTCTTTTTGGATGGAAGTTTCCAAGCCCAAAGGCCTCCATTCTCCTTTGCGAAATGGAATAACAAGGTTAATGCCTCCGTTAAATCCAGCAGATCCAAAAAACGCATTTTTTGGTGGGATTAAGTACCCTGAATCATAAGCAAGGTAACTGGGAAAAAAACCTCCCTGGGCCTGGTATTTATAATTCTTGAATTCAGCAATAGAATATATTCCAATAGTCCCGTTGAGACCATAATAGGCCTGGAAGTTACCAAAATTATGACTGCGATGAAAATTTATCCGCAAGGCATATTCATTATCCCCATCGTCGTTTGCACTACCTGCATTGAATAAAGCGCTGATATAGCTGGCATTTTTTACAGAATCCTTTTTTAAAGGAATGGTATGATAAGGATTTGAATTCGCATTGGAAGNNCAGGGCTCAAATAAAAAACCTTGGTTACCGGCACGCAACCGATAATAAGATTTATTTGTACTAGCAGTAGCAGGCTGACTGATTTATCCACCAATCAGTTTGACGAAACCGATTCTGCCAGTGCTGCGATAGAGTTGTTAAATTTTTGGGATCAGAGAGATTCGTTTTTCAGATTAGATTTTACTATCAAAATTAGTT
>PLCH01000008.1:1714-2958 GCA_003135585.1 Chitinophagaceae bacterium | reverse complement strand
GCTGAAGAACACGTGTTAACAGATAATTCTTCGTGGACCAGCGGGTATACTGCAAATAATTACACATTCATCCGCTTTGCGGACGTAGTGCTCTGGGCTGCCGAAGCCGAAGTGGAAGTGGGTACGCTGGCCCAGGCGCAGACTTATGTGAATATGGTAAGGACTCGTGCGGCTGATCCCACCGGTTGGGTAAAAGCGATTGCAGGAGGAGCCAATTATGGCGGTTATGCGGCAAATTACAAAGTTGGATTATATACAAATCCTTGGCCAGATCAGGCAACTGCACGCACGGCGGTACAATTTGAAAGAAGGATAGAGCTCGCCATGGAAGGACACCGGTTCTTTGACCTGGTGAGATATGGAACTGCTGCTGCCGAGCTGAATGCATATGCTAAACATGAGGTTTCTTCGGGTTATGTATTGCTGAATGCTGCTACGTTTGTTGCAGGGAAAAATGAGTATTATCCTGTTCCACAATCGGAAATAGATGTTAGTACGATTGCAGGAAAACCTACCCTGGTACAAAATCCGGGTTATTGATTCATTGATTGTTCTTATATTATAAATATGAGGTGGGGTTGTCAGAAACCCTGCCTCTTTTTTTTAGGGGATTTGGGAGCAAAAATGAGAACCCCGGTAGTCATTTTGTTCACACTTTGAATCTGTAAACATATTGTAACGAAGTGATTAAGCGGAAGACGGTCCAGCACTTTTTGATGGGAATCATTGCTTGAATTATTGTAAAAATGTATAGGGCTTGTTTCAGCCTATTTCTTTGCAGGTCATTGGTTAGCCTGAACACTGGGTTCCAATAATTATAAAATCGGTTTTTTATTTGTTCGGATAAAATATATCTATATGATTTCAAAAGTCAGGTTCAAATTAATCATTCCTGGTAGCTTAATCCTTCTCACTCTTTTGTATGCCTGTGGTAAAAACTTCCTGAATAAGCCCCCAATCGGAGGTCTTAATCAGCAGACGCTCGCTAACCGAGCAGGGGTGGAGGGTTTGTTGATCGGGGCCTATTCTTTGCTTGACGGTGTTGGCGGTGCGGGTCAGTACGATGGCCCCTGGACCGCTCCGGCAAGTGCCTGGGTATTCGGTGGGGTCTGTTCGGACGACGCTCACAAAGGTTCTGATCCAGGCGATCAGTCCGATATTGCACCGCTCATGACCTGGAGCGAAAACCCAACCAATAGTTTTGTACATGGGAAATGGGCTTTTGACTACGATGCCATCCAGCG
>PLCH01000008.1:0-1706 GCA_003135585.1 Chitinophagaceae bacterium | reverse complement strand
TTTGAAAATAAGAAGATGTATAACAATGGTGCGCCCTGGATCGATGAAAACATAAGCTATACCAATAACAACTGGCGTGTTCCTAATCAGATTGAAGCGTGGCCTAAAATTGAAGGGGACCTTCAATATGCTTTTGCAAACCTTCCTGCCGTCCAAAGCCAGGTTGGCAGGGCCAATAAATATGCAGCAGAAGCTTTTTTAGCAAAAGTATTTATGTTTGAACACAAATTTACCGATGCATTGCCTCTTCTGACTGATCTGGTCACCAATGGAGTAACTTCTGGCGGTCATAAATATAAATTGATAAATTTTGCAGATAATTTTGACCCGGCTAAAAACCACGGTGATGACGAGGCCGTTTTTCAATGCCAGATGTCAATCAATGACGGATCCGGTGCCAACAATGCGAATGCCGGGGATGTGTTGAATTTTCCTTATGGTGGCGGCCCTGGAACCTGCTGCGGTTTTTACCAGCCATCCTTTAGCCTGGTGAATACTTTTAAAACCGATCCTGTTACCGGACTTCCTGACCCCGTTAATTACAATAGTTCAGATATCAAGAATGACGAAGGAGTCGCATCTTCCGCACCATTTACGCCCTACGCGGGTACGGTTGACGCCCGCCTGGACTTGACGGTTGGCAGAAGAGGAATTCCCTATCTTGACTGGGGTCTTTTCCCCGGTGCCTCCTGGATCCGTAACCAGCAAAGCGCAGGTCCTTATGCTCCTGTAAAAAATACATATTACAAAGCTGAAGAACACGTGTTAACAGATAATTCTTCGTGGACCAGCGGGTATACTGCAAATAATTACACATTCATCCGCTTTGCGGACGTTTTGCTCTGGGCTGCTGAAGCCCAAGTGGAAGTAGGTACGCTGGCCCAGGCGCAGACTTATGTGAATATGGTAAGGACCCGTGCGGCTGATCCCACCGGTTGGGTAAAAGCGATTGCAGGAGGAGCAAATTATAATGGATATGCAGCGAATTACAAGGTTGGACTTTATTCTACCGCATGGCCTGATCAGGCAACTGCACGCACGGCGGTACAATTTGAAAGAAGACTGGAGCTCGCCATGGAAGGACACCGGTTCTTTGACCTGGTAAGATATGGAACTGCTGCTGCGGAGCTGAATGCATACGCTGCACATGAGATTTCTTCAGGTTATGTGTTGCTAAACGGCGCAATTTTTACTGCGGGGAAAAATGAGTATTATCCAGTTCCACAGTCAGAAATAGATGTTAGTACGATTGCAGGAAAACCTACTTTGACTCAGAATCCGGGGTATTAATTATAATTATTCCTTTATTGCATGATAATCAGGAGGCGGGCTTAAATAAAACCCTGCCTCCCTATTTTACATGTTTCATTAACAAAAAACCAAAACTCCAGTAATCATTTTTTTCATACATTGAAGCGGTAAATATTTTTTCATGAAGCGATTAGGAGGACGGCTTACCGGCTGTTTATTTTTGATAGGGTATTTTGGTCTCAGTTCCTGTAAAAATTCGAACACTTTATTTCAGCCAATTTCTTCGGAGCATTCCGGTATACATTTCAATAACCGCATCACTGAAACCGATTCAATTAACGTACTGGATCTTTCCAATGTCTACAACGGCGGCGGCGTAGGCATCGGGGATTTTAACCGGGATGGGTTACAGGATATTTATTTCACCGGTAACCAGGTTTCAAATAAACTATATC
>PLCH01000161.1 GCA_003135585.1 Chitinophagaceae bacterium | reverse complement strand
GTGCATAACCTTGTGCAAAACAGGTGCAAAACCAAATCAATAATTATTTGGAAAACAATATTCTTAGAGCGTATCTTAGATTTACAATTGAGCAACGGAAATCCCTCAAAAGATGGAAGTTGATCAACGGGAGCACCGGGTTAGTAAGTGTACANNAGCTTAAGCAATTAGGTAAGTATATTAAAACAAAACTTGGTGCTTTTTCTTTTTAGATCGACTCTCATTTCCGTCTTCTGAACAATTTCCCCACCCTGGTTTTTGAAATTGGTTATTGACAAGCTTCCCCACAGATTAACTGTTGGGGGTACTAAAGCATAACTCCAGTCAGTGCCTCCGTTAGCTTTCAGTTGCAAATTTCACGAGCTATCAAATGAAAAATTTCCTTCCTCATTTTTTAGAATTATTGCCTACAAACCTTACACTTCGTATATTACGATTTCGTAATAACCCAAAAAAAGCCGAGAATTCTGTCATTCATGGAAGCAGGCTCAATGAAAAGACAAATGACAATTGAAGATNNATCCAAACCAACACATTTTTTTTCAATAACATATCTAAAATATTCCGCCTATTCACGTCAGTTCCTTTTCGACGGCAGTGACTTTTATTTAGCTCATTATATTAATATAGACAAGGATGGACATTTCATTCTAATGAGACACAATAGATTTATGAACCCACCAAAATATTTTACAGGCTACCTAACGGATTCTCTTCTGAATTTAATAAATACGACATTTGATACAAACACTTTCGAGACAGACTATTTGTTAAAACCAGTGGACAATTTTATTTATGCTGGTTTTATTTATTGGTTTGACTATAAGTCAATTGATGGAATGGAAAAGAAAATTATGTTCAATACCACCTAAAAGCCCTCCAGAAATTAAAAAACTTGGCCAACTTCTGGACACTTTAATCTATTTTTCGACATTTAAAAAAATCGACAGTTTTAGTACCAAGGAATATAAAGAAGAACTTTCAAGGTTTGATTTAGAAATGTCTGGTGAATTGTTAAAAATTGAAAGACGAAAAGTGGAGAAATAACAACAGATATTTTCAAATTAGATACCACCCATTTTATAGTTATTCTTTTTAGTGATATGTCTATCGATCTTCGTTCCGATACAGTTACCCTTCCGACTCAGCAAATGTTGGAGGCAATGATGAATGCTCCTGTGGGCGATGACGTTTTTGGTGAAGACCCAAGTATTAACCTTTTGGAAAAAATGGCAGCAGAGCTTTTTGGCATGGAGGCGGCTCTTTATTGCCCGAGCGGTACTATGTCAAATCAAATCGCCATCAGATGCCATACCATACCTGGCGATGAAGTTATCTGCGAACAAAATGCGCATGTTTATATTTATGAAGGTGGTGGAATTGCATCCAATTCGGGTGCCCAGGTAAGGGTCATTGCAGGTAACCATGGCAGAATCAATTTAGACCAGGTGAAGGCAACCATTAACCCGGATGATGTGCATAAGGCGCACAGCTCATTGGTCTGCCTGGAAAATACATCCAACAGGGGAGGAGGAAGCTGTTATGATTTTGAAGAAATCCTAAAGATCCGTGAATTCTGCTCCGGTCACCATTTACGCCTGCACCTGGATGGTGCAAGATTGTTTAATGCGCTGGTTGCAAAAAAAGAAACGCCGGTTCAATATGGTGAAGTTTTCGATAGCATCTCAGTTTGCTTAAACAAAGGATTAGGCTGTCCGATAGGAAGCATCTTATTGGGGACTACGGAATTTACCAGGAAAGCCAGACGCGTCAGAAAAGTATTTGGAGGAGGGATGCGACAGGCGGGATTCATGGCAGCTGCAGGCATTTATGCCCTGCATCATCATATACCCAGGTTATCAGAAGATCATTTAAATGCAAAACGGATTGCCGATGCCCTGGCCGAAAAAACATTTGTCAGGAATATTAAACCCGTAGAGACCAATATCATCATTTTTGAGGTAGCCCCACCCCAGACCGCAAGGGGCCTGACTGATGAATTAAGAAAGCATGATATCCTTGCTATTCCCATTTCTACAGTACAGGTGCGGTTTGTAACGCATTTAGGTATTACCGAAGACATGGTGGAAAAAACGATCGGGATTATTCGGCAGCTCTAAAAATATTATTTTTGTTTTCAAACCTCATAGACTATGTTCCCAAAAGTATCTCCGATGCCTACAGTGGCATGGCAGCAATTGCTGACTCACTTTGACCATGAAATGAAGGCTGTACATATGAGGGAATTATTTATTTCTGATCCTGACCGGTTTAAAAAATTTTCGATCCATTCAAATGGAATCCTATTTGATTATTCCAAAAACATTATCACCGAAAAGACCCTTTCCTTGCTAATTCAGCTTTCTCAAGAATGCTTGTTAAAAGATGCCNNGGGAAAAGATCAATCAAACCGAAGATCGGTCTGTTTTGCATATTGCTTTGAGGAATAACTCGGGTCAACCGGTTTATTCTGATGGAAAGGACGTAATGCCCGAAGTAAAAAGGGTTCAGAAACAAATGGAAACATTTTGCAGGAAAATTCATTCCGGTGAATGGACAGGCTATACTGGCAAGAAAATAAAATACATAGTTAACATAGGGATTGGCGGTAGTGACCTGGGC
>PLCH01000237.1 GCA_003135585.1 Chitinophagaceae bacterium | reverse complement strand
CATACATGCCATCCTTCAGTTCCCTGGCAATTCTTTTGGCGATACTAAATTTATCTAATGGCATGGAAAGAAAAGGTTAGGGAACTAATTTTGTAAGGTTGTCCAATGATTTTTTAAACCATTGCGCTATGGAAGTGTTTATTTCTTCCAAAACTGTGATATTCGTATTCAAAATGGAAAACGCTTTTGAGAATCCATCTTTATCATCTCCTAATTCCATAATTGCATTCTCATCACTGTTTTGCTTGTCAAATTGGTAATCATTTATGTCATCCATCAGCAAATAAGTTGAATGCAAAGCGCTCCAGTATGTAACGGCTAACTGATTTTGAGGCTCCGCCAATGGAAGATCACATAAAATAAAAAGAAAGACATCGGCCCTGTTTAGCGCAGGCACTTCCATTCCCAGTTTGCCCAAAGGCTTTAGTTCCTTTTGAGCCAGGTAAAGCAGCAATTCCCCGTAGAAATCGGAATTCTTTAACCTGCCTATCAACAGGTTTTGAATGCTTTCAATTTGGGTTTGAAAACTGATCTCTCCCATTTCATGCTGGATAGCATAATGCATCACCTGCTCCATGAACTGTATGTGTTCTTCCGCCAATAACACGTTCTGGGGAATGCCCATGCGGAACAGGATGTCGTAATAAACAGGAATAGATACATATCCGTTACCCCTGTTAATGTATAACAATCTTTTATTCCAAAATGCATTCCCTGCCGGAACTTTCCGATCCACAAAAAAGCGGGCAATCTTTTCATCGACGCCCATATTATCGCGCAAATTCCTGACGGAGACAATCATCATTGCAGATAGTTATTTTTTTGATTCAGGTATCCGGGTTGTCTTACGCTCTATTCTTTTTTGGTAACCGGTTCCCTGGAATATCCTGTGTACATAAATGCCGGCCACCTGTATTTGTTCGGGATCCAACTGCCCAGGCTCAACCAATTGTTCGACTTCCGCAATGGTAAGGGTACCTGCTTTGGCCATAGAAGTGGAAAAGTTTCGGGTAGTCTTTCTGAATACCAGGTTTCCAAACCGGTCTCCCTTCCATGCTTTTACTATTGCAAAATCTGCATGCAGTGCATGTTCCATGAGATAGGGCTTCCCCTGAAATTCCCTTACCTCTTTTCCCTTTGCAATTTCAGTACCGTATCCTGCGGGTGTATAAAATGCAGGTATACCCATTGCCGCCATCTGCAGGCGGGTTGCCAGTGTCCCCTGCGGAATCAGATCCACCTCCAGTTCACCCCTCAACAACTGTTGTTCAAATAAAGCGTTTTCTCCCACGTAGGAACTGATCATTTTCTTAATTTGCCTTCCTTGCAACAGTAAACCCAATCCAAAATCATCGACCCCTGCATTGTTGGAAATACAAGTCAGATTCTTGATTTTTTTTCTTACCAGTGCCGCAATACAGTTTTCAGGAATACCACACAATCCAAAGCCGCCAAGCATAAGGGAATCACCATCCCTGACATCGTGGATAGCCTCGTCGGCGCCTGACACAACCTTATTCATGGAATGTTTTTAGGAACATAAAAATACAAATAACCCTTATTTAAATTCCCGAACCTATTTAGTTTTGTTGAGATCCGGTCTTTTATATAATTCCTCCCGATACCGGTTGGAATGCGCGAAAAGACTGTCAAACATAGTTTTGGTTATATCGGGCCGGCTGAGGTAATAAGAAAAACTTTTCTGAAATTCTTCCTTGCTGACATGATGAATCTGGAAAACCTCAGCATACAATTTCATTGTTTCCATTTTTGTATTTATCCTGGCTGAATCCTTTAAAAGGAATTGGATAGTGAATTGATCGGCCAGAATCATATCCCACAATATCTTTTCCATTTTATCCTTTGGAATGATTCCCCGTGGAATGCTGTCTTTGTTTGTGCAGCTCATTACAAAAAATAATACCGAGAAGCAAATGCATCTTCTCATTGTAATTCCTGTTTATACCTGTTGATATTGCTTATATCCAGCTTGGAGAGATAATCCAGGGCACGGCTTTTTTCATCCAGGTTTCCCTTCTTGAATAGTTTCGAAAGTTCATTCGCCTTACCCTGGAAAAAAAAATCAATAATCATTGTGTTCGGATTCTCGGTATTAACCGTATTCAGTAAGCTTAACGAACTCAGGACTGCAGTCCTGGCCTCATTTTCCTTTTCATACATCTGGTCCAGGCCCGACCGGAAATAGCTGTAATAAGCATCGTGAACGGCCGTATATTTTGCATTGGTAATGTTTTCAATTAACCAATACCTGTTGCGGACCCCATCAAAGGGTTTCCAACCCACAATGCTATTTCCCTCGGGTGCATTGTTAACTATATTTTGTGCCTTCTGGAAATAGGGATCGCCTCCGCGTAAAGAATAGGAATCAAATTCAAATCCCAAAATCATATAGATATAATAGGAAAAGACNNGGCCGTTAAATTAGCAGCAAATGGCTCGGACCCCTGCACCCGGGTCTCGTTAAAATCAAGTGGCTGAAATTGGACATACCTGAAGATGACTGATTCATCCTTAAAATTGACAAGCGGACTCTGGTAAGAAGAATTGTATACCGGCCTGGCCGCCTGCACCGTGAGAGAAGCCTGGAAAACATTGTTGTCCTGGGCCTGATTTAGATTCAACAAAAAGTTGCAAACGATCTTTTCATTGCCCTGAAAAGCTTCCCTGGTCCATTTTCGATTGTTGATAAAATCGTTTAAACTTGCTTGCAATGTCTCGAAGATTTTATGATCGACCTGGGATCCAATACGGTTTGACAGGACAGTTATTTTTCCCTGAAGTTCCTGTGATTTCAATTGGGAGTGAAGCATAGCAATAAGAAAAAAAAGAAAAGGGAATATTTTACGCATACAGCAAATTTACTATTCTATCAACGATATCTTTTGCGACTTGTTGTTTTGGTTTCCGCTCATAGCCCAGCTGCTTGCCATCCTTCTCGAAAATCGTAATTTTATTCGTATCATAGCCGAATCCAGCTCCTTCGTCCTTCAGTGAATTAAGGACGATCAGGTCTGCGTTTTTAGATTTTAATTTCCCGATTGCATATTCCTTTTCATTTTCATTTTCCAGCGCAAACCCCACCAATATTTGTCCATTCCTTTTTTGTTGACCCAGGGTCTGGAGGATATCGGTATTTCGGGTAAGCTCCAGGAGGAGCGTATCCGTTTTCTTTTTTATTTTTTCTTTGGAGGGAGTGGCGGGCCTGTAGTCAGCAACGGCTGCCGACATTACGGCAATATCTGCGTGGCTGAATATTTGCTCACAAGCATGGTACATTTCCTTGGCAGATTGTACATGATGGACCTTTACACCGGGTATATTTACTTCTATGGATGAAGGACCCATCACCAGCTCAACCTCTGCCCCCCTGCCTGCCATTTCCATTGCAGNNCGCTACACCCATTTTACCTGTTGAATGATTACCGATATAACGAACGGGATCTATGGGTTCCTGCGTCGGACCTGCTGTTACAAGTGCTTTTTTACCCGATAAATCCTTTCTTAAGAAAAAAATATCCTGGATATATTGAAAAATGGCTTCGGGTTCGGCCATTCGCCCCTCGCCGTAGAGGCCACTCGCCAATTCCCCTTTTCCAACAGGAATGATTTTATTGCCAAATGCCTCTATTTTTTGAAGATTAGCCTTTGTCGCAGGATGGTGCCACATGTCTTCATCCATGGCGGGAGCAACAATGACAGGACAGGTGGCTGACAAATAGGTTGCCAGCAATAAATTATCACAGACTCCGTGAGACATTTTAGCCAGCGAATTGCAACTGAGGGGGGCGATCACCATTACATGCGCCCAGCGACCCAGCATTACATGGTTGGCCCAGCCGTCTGCATCAAAAAGGTCAACCAATACCGGATTATTGGAAAGTGTTGCTAGCGTAAGAGGGCTGACAAAATCTTTGGCAGAGGGCGTGAGGATCACTTTCACTTCCGCGCCCGCTTTTACCATTTGCCGGACCAGCAGTATCGCTTTATAGGCCGCAATACTACCGGTAACGCCCAGTAATATTTTTTTCTCCCTTAACATGAGAATAAAATTAGAGATTTTTCCTTATGCTATTTGTAACCACCGGGGAAAAGATCAAAATTCAAAGCGACAGTTTGATTGACTGTCGCTTTGAATCAGGTTGTATCTCGAGATTATCTAAATCTTTTGAGGTCAGCTAAAGAGGTCATCCTCATTCTTTCTGTAATAAATCTTATCCTCCATGAATTCCTGGGTAGCCAGTAATGCAGGATTTGGCATTCTCTCGTATGCCTTTGATATCTCAATTTGCTCCTTATTTTCGTGGATCTCTTCCAGGCTGTCTGTATGGGTCGCGAATTCCTCCAGCTTATTGTGTAATTCTTCTTTAAGAGAAATATTTATCTGGTTGGCCCTCTTTGCTATGATGGCAATAGACTCGTAAAGATTACCTGTCTTGTTCTTAAGATCGGTGAGATTTTTGGTCTCAGCCATATTACTGGTATTAGCACTAACTTGTCTTCTTAACCTGCTCATTTTTTAAAGATTTAATATAGTTTAATGATAAATTCAAATAACCCTGTACTTCTTTTGACAATTTGCTGTCTGGAAAACGATCTATAAAATCATTGCATTCCGTAACCACCTGTTGGAACCGTTCTTCTTTTTTATCTTCTATACTCTTGCTTGCAAAGAAATAATAAGACTTTATGATATACATCTTGTACTCATCACTTCTCTGGGAATCAGGATAACTATTCATCAGGCCGGTGAAACCTATGGCAGCAGCCCGGAAAAAGGTGAGATTGTAATAAAGTTCAGCGCTTTCAAAATCCTTTGCTTCCAGTTTAGCCCTGCATTTGTCAATAATTTCAGTGGCATCTTTAATTCTTTCAGAACCAGGATGGGTACTTATAAAGGCCTGCATAAAACCCATCGTTTTGGTCGTATTTGTCTGGTCTAATTCTACCTTTGGCGATTGTTTGTAAAACGTAAAGGCNNAAAGGCCCGCATGTAATCTATTTCTTCTGATTTGGCACTGTTTGGAAAGGCATCCACAAAACCCTTAAAAAGGTTTTCTGCATTCAGATAGTCCTTGAGGTAAAAGGCGCAGTATGCCAATTTATAATAAATGTCTTCGAAATGATCTGTTCCTTTCATAACCCTGAAGAGATCATCATACAATTGTTGGGCGTGATTGTAATCCTTCTTCAGGTAATATTTTTCGGCCATTTTCAGCTTGTAGTCATAATCGGTGCTTTTCATGATTTTCGAAAAGCTGCTGCTCTGATGGTTTTTTGAAAATCCAAGACTTTTCTTAACCTTGTTAAAGGTTTTACAGGATGAAAAACAAAAAGCTGACAATAGTAAGAAGAGTAATACTTTCATAAAGGCCTGCAAAGTTAATCTTTTTAGGCAAATATGTAAGTATTTGATATTTACCCCAAAAATACCTAGTTAAGGAATTGAGTAGGAAGGTAGTCATT
>PLCH01000295.1 GCA_003135585.1 Chitinophagaceae bacterium | reverse complement strand
TGGTTTACACATTAATACCCCTTGATTAGAAAAGTAACCCTCCGGTCAGGTAATAATTATATATTATTTTTTATAATACATAAATCAATTAGGATAAAAGACAATTCATTTCCAACCAAAATTTTTGCTTCATTTTTGGGTTACGAATCTTACATTTCGGTATTAAATAGAGCAATAGCGTGAGCACAGACACCAACGAACAGGCCTTATTACAGGGCTTGCAACAAAACGACAGGCCGGCTATCGAAACCATTTATAAACAGAATTACAGCATGGTGCAAACGCTGATTGTTAATAATAATGGCAGTCCCGAAGATGCAAAAGATATTTTCCAGGAGGCCCTTATCGTTCTTTATGAAAAAGTAAAATCCGGATCATTTGAATTAAACTGCCAGATCAAAACCTATTTATATTCAGTTTGCAGGNNTGCAGGCGTCTCTGGCTTAAACGACTAAACCAACTTCAAAGATTTTCACCCGAGGTCGAGAGTATTGAGGAAATTGTGGCGGTGGAGGAAGAGATGGAAGTGCATGAACAAAGGAACGCGGATTTTCTTTTAATGGAAAAGGCAATGCAAGGCCTCGGTGAACCTTGTAAGAGATTGCTGGAATCCTATTATCTGCAGAAAAAATCTATGCTGGAAATTGCAGGCAATTTCGGGTATACCAATGCAGATAACGCCAAAAATCAAAAATATAAATGCCTGATGCGTCTTAAGAAACTATTCTTTGATCAATATAAAAATAACGAAAAGTGATGCAGGAAATGGCTATACTGGACTCGATTGAACGTTATATCAGGGGTGAAATGCTTCCTGAAGAAAGGGTGTTTTTTGAACAATTGCGAAAAAGCAATCCCGCTGTTGACCAGATGGTTGTGGAACATACCATTTTCCTGAACCAGATGAATAAATTCGGCGAGAGAAAAAGCCTGAAGACCACGTTGCATGATATTCACAATGAATTATTTGAAGCCGGGGCCATCAAGGAAGTACCGCAGGCCAAGCTGATAAAATTGTGGAAGAAATACAAGAAGGTCATAGCCGTTGCCGCATTTATCGCAGGCGTCACTGCCCTGGCCATCAGCGGGTTGATTTCTTATGTATCCCCCAAAGTGAACTATGAAAAGGTGGAAATATTGAGCAGGCAAATACAAATCCAGGATAAGAAACTCAAAGATCTTAGTAAGGATCTTAATAAGANNAATCCTGCCCTTGACCTTGCCTTTCTGAAGATAGAAGACAGTGATTTCAAACCTTACGGGTCCATTCCTTACAGCATCAGTAAAAATGGCGCTGATTTGGGGGAACAAATATTCACGTTGGGTTATCCCAGAGAGGAAATCGTGTATGGGGAAGGCTATATGAGCGCCAAGACGGGATTTGAGGGGGATACCCTGGCCTACCAGATTGCCGTGGCTGCCAACCCGGGAAATAGCGGCGGACCGGTCCTGAACAGAAACGGAGAAGTGGTGGGGATTTTGAGTACCCGGCAAATGCAGGCTCAGGGGGTTGTATTTGCGATCAGGTCAAAGAATGTTTTCAAGGCAATGGATGAATTTAAAGATGACAGCACTTTCTCTGCGATCAGAATTCCTACTTCATCTTCTTTAAAAGGCAATGACAGGACTCAACAAATCAAGAAAATCGAAAGCTATATCTTTCTGGTGAAGAGCTATTAGGTTTCCCAGAGTCTCTCCGGGTAGATCCCGGTTTGGATCAAATTCTTCAGACTCTTTTCCACCTCCGGGGCATCTTCTTTGTAGGTTACCCCGAACCATTGGNNGATCTTTCCTTTCCCTTCTTTAATAAAAAGATCTCCAATGATCGGAATAAAAAATTCAGCCTTAGGGTCATTCCCGAGCTTAGAGAGGAACTCGGAAAATATTTTTTCTATAAATGAAAAAACGGAAGGAGCAAAACACCAGAAATTCATGGATACTTTGGAATCGGAAGAAACTTCAAATTTTTGATCCCCTTCCTCGTAGGTTATTTTATGGCCATCACTGTATATTTTCGTTCTTTCGGCGATCGACACAAGATTTCCCTGGCTATCCACCTTGCAAACTCCGCGGCTAACCGATCCGTTTTCAGAAAGGGTCCTGGATAATTCATACCCGATAAGGCTGAACAGCCGGTCGTTGCACTCCGTAGTCAAAAATTTATATGCTTTTTCAAAAGAATCCCTGCCATAAAAATCGTCCGCATTTATGACCGCAAAGGGTTCTTTAACGGCTTCCTTTGCGCATAATACCGCGTGAGCCGTACCCCATGGTTTGGTCCGTTCTGGAGGAAAGGTATACCCATTGGTGAAAGCCTTCATGTCCTGGTAAACATAAGACGTTTCGGCCTTCCCTTTTAACTTGGGTTCAAATAGGTTCTTAAAATCTTCAGAAAAATCTTTCCTTATAATAAAAACCACTTTTTCAAACCCAGATCTAATTGCATCATAAATGGAATAATCCATAATGGTTTCACCACCCGGGCCGAATCCCTGGATTTGTTTCATGCTGCCATATCTGGATGCCATCCCTGCCGCCAGAATCAAAAGAGTTGGTTGCATTTCCAATGTTTTTGAAATAATCCACGAAAATAAAAATAATGAAGGTATAAATGCTTTTTAAAATTTAATGCAATAAAATTGGGCAGGGCATATATCGCTACATTGTGTTATGCATTTGGTCGAAAAAATGGTAAATAAACAATTGGTCACCGCAGAGACACTGAAGCTGGCAACTTTGAAACAGAACAAGGTCGAAGTAGAGGTATTGAGACTGGATAAAATTCATGAAGTGATTTCCGGAAATAAATGGTTTAAATTAAAAAATTATTTAAGCCACGCGATGTTACATAATTATCGAACAGTGATCACGTTTGGCGGCCCGTATTCCAATCATATCGTAGCAACGGCCTGGGCCGCAAACAGGACAGGTTTACATTCGGTCGGAGTAATCCGGGGAGAGCGTCCCATTCACCTCTCACAGAGCCTTCAAATGGCAGCCCATTTTGGAATGCATTTAAAGTTTATAAGCCGCTCTTCTTTTCAGAATAGAAAGGAAGCAGCTAATGTATTGGCACTATCCCGTGAATTCAAAAATTCCTATCTCATTGAAGAAGGGGGATTTGGCTTACCTGGCATACAAGGCAGCGGGGAAATACTTGAACTTGTTGAAAAAGCCAGGTATTCTCATATCCTTTGCGCCATTGGAACAGGAACCATGTTTCTGGGCCTGGCCAACGGTTCTGATTTAAAGCAGCAGATAACGGGAATATGTATATTAAAAGGGATGCCCGATCTGATGCCCGGATACAAGGATTGGTTAGAAAGCCCGGACAAAATGGATTATTGCAGGATTCATTATGATTATCATTTCGGAGGGTACGCAAAAAAAAATCAGCTCCTGTTCAATTTTATGAACCGGTTTTACGCGGATACAGCCATCCGGACTGATTTTGTTTATACAGGCAAATTATTCTACGCAGCTATTGACCTGGTAAATAAAAAGCATTTCCCGGCCGGCAGCAGGTTATTGGTTATCCACAGTGGCGGATTACAGGGTAATTTATCCTTGCCAAAAGGCACCCTTAACTTTTAAATATAAGGGTGGAATTTACTCTTCCCCTATCTTTGCCGCTGTAAAACAAGTTTTAAAAAGACCCGTTATAGTGAAATGCGTTTTATTTTGGCCCTGATTTTAATGATTGTTTTTACGCTCTATGACGCAGCGGGACAGGACACGCTTCCCAGGTTTTCGGCTATCACCAAATCAAACGGGAAAGTCATTATCAGTTGGCGGAATAATTACCCGGCTGTTTCGCAGATCAGCATACAGCGCTCCTATGATAGCTCAAGAAATTTTACCACCCTGCTGACAGTACCCGATCCAACCATCCCTGAAAATGGATTTGTCGACAGCAAAGCCCCGGCTCAAAAAATGTTTTACAGGTTATTTATCCTGCTGGAANNGATACGTGCCATCCCAGAAACGACAGTTGCCATTCCCCAGAGAACCAGTCCTGAGGAGGACGTTCCCCTTCCAAAGATTGACAATCAAAGAATATATTACCTTGAAGATAATGCAACAACGGAAAAACCCACCGTGTCGAGTCCTTCAAAAATAAATGAGCCTCCAAAAGTAGAAGTCGAAAAAATTATTTTCATTAA
>PLCH01000279.1 GCA_003135585.1 Chitinophagaceae bacterium | reverse complement strand
AAAGATGGCCAGCACCATGACCACGCGAACCAGCGCGGCCGTCTTTTGCTCGGTCTGATAAAGACTTGCGATGGACTCATCCATAAAGAGATATTCGAATTGATTGTCCGGGTAGAGGCGTTTGTACACTTTTTCCATGGCCGCAAGCGTGGTCTTCACTTTTTCCGGACTCTTGCCGGCACTCGCCAGCTTTACCCCGAGAAAGTGCTCNNGGCCTCTTTGAAGGAACCTTCATGAAAGTCAGCCACCACGCCGACGACGGGATAGGCCATTGGACCAAAGTACAACAGCCGGCCGACCGCATCCGCAGGATGGGTAAATCCAAAACCACGGGCCGACGTTTCGTTAATGACCCATTCGGTAAGGTGTTCGCTTCGCCGGATGTTCCGGCCCGATACAAGCCGCATCCCATAAAAGGGGATGTATCGGTCAGTCCCGAAGTCCATAGTCGCAGCCTGCGTGATATCCTCCTTTCCCTTGTATTCAACAGGCATCGTATATCCACCCCAGCCGATGGGCGCGCCCGCCTCCTTGACAACCTCTGCTATCCCGGGTAGCTGTCTGAACTCCTGCTCTATGACGTTTATCCGGCCGCTGGTATCCCAGAAGCTCGATCCGACCTGAACGGTCACGATGGCATCGGTCTTAAAGCCATAGTCAGTCTCCAGCATATACCTGATCTGGTTACCAACGAGCAGAGCGACAATGATAAAGACCAATGAGATAGTAAATTGAAACACGATCAGGCACTTCCGCAACAACCACCTCTCCCCACCCTTTTGCACACCGCCGCCTTTGAGGCTCAATACCGGCAGATAACCGGCCAGCACTTTCGCGGGATAAAAGCCGGCCAATAGCGTAGTGATCACCGTTACCCCGATCAGGAAAAGCAGGGTGGCCGGGTCCAGCAGCCGGAAATGCACACCCCCGGGAATATATTCACCGAAGTATGCCATCACCGGTCTTACCAGCAGGGCAGCCAGCGCCACCGCCGATATCGAAATGATGGCTGTCTCGGTAAGGAACTGAGCTACGAGACTTGCCCTGCCGCTGCCCAATACCTTTCGTACGCCGATCTCTTTTGCCCTTTGGATCGACTGTGCCGTGGACAGATTTATAAAATTCACCGTTCCCAGGATCAGGATAAAGATGGCGATCCCCATCAGCGCATACAGCGTTGGGAGATGGGCTTTGCGGATGCCGTCATCCCTATAGTCGGTATTGAAATGGATATCCCCTAGTGGCTGCAGCCGCGCCTGGAAAGGATGCGCCGAATCACTACCGATCACCTGCCTGCTTATCGTTAGCAGCCGGGCTTCTACCTGTGTAGTACTGGCGCCTTTGGCCAGCCTGACAAAACACATTGGCCAGTACCACTTGCCCACCCCCTCGTGCCAGACCCAATCATCCATGTGTCGTTTATCCTTCAGGAAGCTGGCATCGATGGTGGCAAAGGAGATGAACGCCGAATACGGCAGGTCGGTATTGGCCGTCCAGCCCTTCACGATGCCCGCGACCCGTACGCGCAGCGAGTCCTCATAGATCAGCTCCCGCCCAATATAGGATTCGGGCGTCAGCGAGCCGAAGTACTGTCTCGCCAGGTCCTCGGACAGCACAACCCTAAAAGGCTGACGAAGCGCGCGGGGGTCTCCCACCAGCCATTGGTATTTGAAGATCGTAAACCAATCTGCATCCGCCAGGATATAATTGCCCAATCTGTTCTCACCTTCTACGTTGGTGGAGAACTGCACCGCCGGCCTTTTTCTCACGGCAGGGACCGTCACGGGTGAACTTGCACGAAAGTTGTAAAAGGTCGTCGAGGCTTCGACGCCGGGGACAGTCCGGCGAATGACATCCGGCATCGGCGGGATGATGTCCGAGCTCTTTTGCTCCGGTCCGCCGTTACCCACCCGGTAGATCCTTTCGATGTCGGGATGGCTCCGGTCAAAGCCGAACTCATAAAGGGCGACCAGCCAGATGACGATGCAGCCGCAGATGCCGAGGGCGAGGCTAAAGACACTGATCAAGGTATACAGCCTGTTCCTGCTGATGATCCGCCAGGCGATCCGGAAGTAATTTCTAAGCATGAATGCAATTTTGGGGATATCTCCCCGCCAACCAATTCCATACCACTCTGCAATCAATTAATTTCTAAATATTTGCACTCGTTCGCTACCACCGACTGTCCGCTTTTGATACCGAGGTGTCCGTTTTCGCACTCTCTATGTTCAATTTTATAAGCCACTATTTGAAAATATACTAGCTATTCTGATTAATTGAATTTNNGGTTAAATCATAACCAATTCAAATTATTGCCATCGTCCATTTTTCGAAAAATCCGACTGCATTTTCCTATCCGAACAGATTCATCCCATAACAATCTAATAATTCATTACTGATTAGTTGTAAAACTATTCTTTTCGCAAGATTTAAAGAGTCTTTATTTCACCTAGTCAGTTCCCTTCTTTTCATCTTTTTTAATGTCTTCCCCTTTTTCTGATTTTCCTACGATTTTTTCCCAAAGTCCATGTGCTTTTAATTTGAGTTCATCCAATTTCTCCCCCGCCCTTTCTTTTAATTCATTTAACTTTTCATCTGCTTCCTCCTGTAATTTACCTGATTTCATTTCTTCCCATGCCTCTGTTGCCTTTTTAACCACATCATCTTTTAATTCCCCTGCATGACCTTTCAGTGTGGCTAACTTTTCATTAGCTTCCTGTTGCAGTTTGCCGGACTTCAATTCTTCCATTACCTCTTCTGCCTTTTGCTTTATCTCCTCCGACCATTGATTGGCTTTCTCCTTTAGATCAATTAATTTTTCTGCGGCCTGATTTTTAAGATCATTGGCCTTGTCTTTGAATTGACTATTGTCTGTCATGGCTTAATAGTTAAGATTATCAATACCTGAATTTACAGCAATTCGTCCTTTATAACTTGCGAATATGCAAAAGAAAATGCTCAAAGCGTTTATTCAAAAGAGCATTGAATTCCGGGTAAAAGGATTGTGCAGAACCGGCGTGAAACCCAAGTGGGTTTATCGGGGGCACTTTTAGGAAACCGTTAGAATTATTTTACCCAAAATCAATGGAAGCTATAACCTCCTGGAGGTAATGCTGATCTGTTTTATCAAACTGGTTCAATAGTTCACTGTCAACATCCAATACAGCCAGCACTTTGCCGTTGCGGATAACCGGAAGCACGATTTCTGATTTTGAACTGCTGCTGCAGGCGATATGACCGGGAAAGTCTTCCACATTTGCTACTATAACAGGCTTCTCTTTTTCCCAACAGGTTCCACAAACACCCTTCCCCTTGGCAATCCGTGTACAGGCAATAGAACCCTGGAAAGGCCCAAGGACCAACTGGTCTTTCTTCACCAGATAAAACCCCACCCACAACCATCCGAATTGTTCTTTCAAAGCCGCGGTTACATTGGCAAGATTGGCGATAAGGTCCGGTTCCCCTTCCATCAAAGCCCTGATCTGGGGAATAATGGATTCATATTTTTCCGTCTTGGAACCGCTTGCAATTTGTAAATCCTCTGACATGAACCAAAGATAAGAATTTTGAGATCGCATATTTGCCGTATGTTCATGCCCTGCCATTGTACTCAATTCCAAGACCTGGCTTACGGGGGATTATTACTTTTCCAAAATCAAATTGAATGCCCGTTGCAAGATCTTCTTCCAATAAAAGCGGGCCATCCATATCGACATAATCCAAAAGAGGTATCAGATGGGCGATGGCCGCGCTTCCCACAGAACTTTCATTCATGCTTCCAACCATGACTTTCATATTAAGGGCCTTTGCCCTTTCAATCATTCTTTTTGCAGGGGTTATACCGCTGCATTTGGTGAGTTTGATATTGATGCCATGGAAATGACCAAAACATTTTTCCACGTCCCCTTCGGATACGCAGGATTCATCCGCGACCAGCGGCAAGGGAGATTTCTCATATAAAAATTTCATTCCTTCCCAATTATCCTTAGCCAGGGGTTGTTCAACAAACTCGACATTCATTTCTTTTAAAATCTGAATTTTCTCCCATGCTTCATCCGTTGTCCACCCCGCATTTGCATCTACCCGAAAAAGAGCATTGGTATGTTGCCTCAATGCCATCATAATTTCAATATCGTCCTTTGTTCCCAATTTTATTTTGTAGACGGGCCAGGGTTTCTCCTGCATTTTGGAAACCATCTTTTCAATGCTGTCTATGCCGATGGTATAGTCTGTGACCGGCCCTTTATCCGGATCGAGCTTCCACAATTCGTACAGAGGTTTTTGTTTGAGCTTTCCAAACATATCCCAGGCGGCAATATCCAGGGCCNNGGCTCCGTGAAAGCAAATTTTTCAACAAAGTTTTTTTTGCTTTCCAGGTCTTCTATCATCTTTTCGACAGGCAGGTCATAATATGCAATGGCTGGCGCTTCCCCGTAACCCGTAATACCCCGGTCCTCCAATTCTACCAGTAAAGTTGACTGATGAGTTTTGGTTCCCCTTGATATGGTAAAAGGATATCTGAACCTGAGATCAAAGGAGGCGTATTTTACTTTCATGCGAATTAAACTAAAGAATAGTATTTAGAAAAACTATCAGCCGGCAAAACGTAAGCAGAATCAATCATCTTCCGCTGGCATGAACGTATCCTTTCAATTCCTCATTGAAATCTTTTTCTTTTATCAAGTCCTCTAAATCGATATGGATGCGGTATTTCCAATAATTCTGGGGGTTTGCAGGAACATTGATGCGCTCATCATGGGGATTCTCCCGCGCTATATTTTCGCTCATGCCTAATAAATCCTGTAACTGGAAAATGCTCCACATCGCAGGAGAATACAGATGCTGGATCACAATGGATTTACTAATCCAGGGTTCGCAGAAAAAAGGGGCGTCGCCCCATTGCCCCAATTCCAGATTAAAAAACCGTTGTGTCTTATCCCTGTCCTCCTCCCACCATCCCCGGATGGTGCTCATGTCATGGGTGGAGGGTGTTACAACGGATAAATATGGAGCATCTGCAGGATGGAAAAATTCCTTATAGGGATATTTTGGCATCCGCTGGATTTCCAGACTTAGGATACCCAATTGTTTCATCACTTCCGGCACACAATGCGGAACCATTCCAAGGTCTTCGCCGCATACGAGCATATTGGTGGCCCTTTTCAATGGTGGTAATTTTTTCATGGCCTCTTTTTGCCAGAAATCGTCCTGGCGCCTGTAAAAGTAGTTCAGGTATAGACCCTTCAGCTGCTGTTGTACATCCCAGTCCAAGTACCGGAAAGAGGTAGTTTGTTCCAATGCGATCCGAAAATGAAATTGCTTTCCCCCCGAACCTGGTATTTCAAATAGAATTACGTTTGAAATGAGATTCAATAACCCGTATTTGATCTTATCATTTACCTCAGTTTTTTCTAAATCATTAAAATGATCCTCGACACTTCTTTGTGATGTAAAAGACTCTTTTAGATCATAGGATCCCTCTCTCCTTTCTTTAAGAAAGGTCGATTTAACCTGATCCGAAATATTGCCAAAAAATTCCCACAAGACAGCGTCGTTGATGAAAGGTTTCGTGTATCGATCCAGATCGAACCAGATATTTCTTTCCTGAAATTCATTTCTGAGCACAGGAACGGCAGGATCAAAATATCCCATCACACCCTCGACCTCATGCATAGGTATACTCCAGATCCGAAAAAAACCAAGAATATGATCAATTCTAAATGCATCAAAATAATTGGTCATTTGCTTAAACCTTTTTTTCCACCACCCAAAGCCATCCTTGGCCATCTGATCCCAATTGTAGGTTGGAAAACCCCAGTTTTGTCCTTTGATTGCGAAATCGTCAGGCGGCGCCCCCGCCTGTAGTTCCATATGATACAATCCGGGCTCCACCCAGGCATCACAGCTATATCGGTAAATCCCTATGGGGATGTCCCCCTTCAAAATAATTCCGTGTTTATGCGCGTAGGCAGATGCCTCTAAAAGCTGAAGGTGCAAATGATATTGTGTGAAGTATTGAACCGCAATTGAATCATAGTGTTTTGCCCTGGGGGAGACGTACTTCTCTATCGCTTCCTTGTCGTATTGATTATAGATTTTCCATTTTGTAAAGTCTGAACTACCGTTGCGATCCCTTAAATAACAGAAGGCGGCATAAGGAACCAGCCAGTGTTTATTCTGTTCAAAAAATTGTTTATAGTCTTCGTCCTTCAAAAATTCCTCTTTTTGAAGATTATATA
>PLCH01000462.1 GCA_003135585.1 Chitinophagaceae bacterium | reverse complement strand
CCCTGAAACATAGGCTGCTATCAATTCCCGCTCTGCTTCGGTCAAAGGGGAATTACCGCGCAACAAAACCTGGGCGAGCCCATATAAATGTCTTCCCGTTTCCGGCCTGAACAATACCAGGCTCCTTATGCCCGGAACACCTTCCAGTACTTCGATATGTGCCATTCTTACGGTGGTTTTTATTTTTTGTAATAAACATCAATAAAGCTATTCAACTGCGGTGCCGAGAACAGCTTCCTNNATAACAAAGATGAATGAGAAAACAAAAATGGCGTTGCCATAACCGCCAAGAAAACCGACCAATGCACCAATAAAAAAGACAACAGTTCCAGTAAAAAGCCTGCCGACATTAAAACAAAATCCCGTTGCGGAAGCGCGCACCACCGTTGGGAATAATAGGGGGATGTAAACAGCAAGAGCCCCCTGGCTTATTCCGAAAAAAAATGCAAGCACTGCTAATTCAATAAATGTGATCACAGAAACCGATGTGCTAAGCTTGAAAACTAAAAATGCAAATGCAAAGCAAACTGTGAAGCACATCATCATTGTTTTCCGAAGGCCAATAGCATTTTCTATCCATCCAGAAAAAAAACTTCCCATCAATCCTCCTGATGCCAATATCATGATGGTAAAGCCCCGCCTTTGTTGCGCATCAGCGCCTGAAAGGCTTTGCACCCAGGTGGGTGCCCATGAAAATATTGCCCAAAGACCAATTAGCATTGCGCCAAATATAACAGAACCAGTGAAAAGGCTTTTTCGGCTTTCATTATTGAAAAGCTGTTTGCTAAAAATTTGTTTTTCCGAGTTTTTACTCTCTTTCCATTTTGCCGATTCCTTTAAAACAAATGCTGAAATGATTGCTAGCAGCACCGGAATTATGCCAACTGAAAAAGCCGGCCGCCAATCGGGCAAAAAATTATTAATAGCGCCTGCAGTAAAAAACCCTATCGGTATGCCTACTGATAAAATGCCCAACGCAACAGCACGTTTCTTATCCGGCCATATTTCAGAAATCAAAATAGTAGTCGTGACTAAAACCCCTCCGATCCCAAAACCTGATAGGAACCGGCAAGCACTTACCAGTAACCAGGACGGCGATATGGCTGTTAACAAAGTGAAGATACCATAACATAATGTCGAAAGCATCACAGATTTTGCGCGGCCTAGCTTATCACAAATAATACCCCAGATAAAGCCACCAAACATCCACCCGAAAATAAAAAGGGAATTTATGAACGCACTGACTTCATTTGTTTTTTCATCCGACATATTGCCAAGCAAATCTTTTACTGTAACAGGAAGATAAACCGACATTAGCATAGACACAATACCACCAAACATAGTGCTGATAAAGCATATAATAAAAACTACCATCAAGTTTGCTTTCTTTTCTGAAGATGAAAGCTCGGAGGTTATCGCACCCATAGTTTTGAGTTTGGCCATTCTTGATATTCAATTATTGTATGGTGTTCGTTTTAAGATGGTCATAGCCGCCTGGCAATCTGTTATAACCGAATTGCTTAAGCCTTTCACCCAAACCCTTATAGAACTCAGGCTTTGCGGGTGTTACGGTAGCCAGCCCGTCCACATACCGATTATATAAGCAGAACAAGGCGGCAATCAGAACCGTGTCGTGAATCTCCATATCTGTTGCCCCTTCCTCTTTTGCATTTTTAATTGAATCCTCCGTTACATTTTTCCCGCTTTGCTGTACCTGCGCAGCTATGGTCAATAATGCTTTCATTTTCTCACTTATTGGCGCAGCTGAGATATCCTGCTTCACTTTTTCCGAAGTGTTATTTTCCCCAAGTAATTCATTTGCGGCGGCCGTATGCGCCGAAGTGCAAAACCTGCATCCGTTACGGCTTGACACAATTGTAGCAATCAATTCTCGTTCTCCTTCTGTCAATGAAGAAGGTCCACGCAATAAGACCTGCGTCAGTGCGCGAATAGGTTCCGCCGAATCTTTTCTGTATTCCAACAGGCCCGTGATGCCAGGCAAATGGTCTTCGAGAGGTATATAAGGCATATGATTGTTTTTAAGATTGTAAAAACTTGAGCATAAGGCTGCACAAACCAAAGCAGGTAATAATAATATTTCTGACTAAGATAGAGCGTACTCTAAGTGATAGTAATTAAGAAATCTGTGGCGGATGGTCGGGCTGGGAAATGTAGGGAAAGGTAGAATGAAAATAATAATTATCCATACTTTTCAAACTTGAAAAAAACAAATCCTCGGCTAAAGGGAAATTATTTATGGTATAATAGCCAGCCACATCAAAGCTCNNCTCTTTTTATTTTGTGTAGTGTTCTGAAGATCATTGGTAATTTTGAAAAAAATATCTTTTGCGTATTCAAACTGCATAGAAACAACGTTGGGGATGCAAAGCATTTCAATCGAATCATTATATAGCCTGCGTTTTACATATTTGTATGAAATGCCGTTGATCTCTACCTGTCCATCAACTCGCTCAAACGGTCTGGAATTGGTGTAATAGGAAAGATGTGCAGCCGAGACTTTGAAAGAAATCAATTCAGATTCGTTATACTCACTAATGTCTAATTTCGCTTCAAGTCGGGAATTGTTCTGGTCCTCCAAATACGAAACAAGCAATCTGTAACCGAACAAGTTGAACAGAAGCATTCCCAGAAAAAGTATGGCGGTAATTCGTTTCAAGAGGGACAATTTAAGAAAATCTTTTTAATAACGATTTATATCCTTTAAAAGTCATAGAAAATCCTTCCTAAAGCGAATTAGGGTGGACTTGACAATAGAAGCGGCGTTAAAAAAGTTGAAAGGAAGGAAAACTTTGTTTAGGAGAACTCTCGTCGCTAGTATCCCAATTCAAGGCAAAACTTTTCAGTGGATTTTTATTTGACTGTTTTTTATTTTTTAATTTGCGCGGTTTTGACTTTCCCTCTTGTAGATAGTTATTACGAGGCAGACTCATCCCATTATACATAGGAACATTTTTTTTTCATGGATATATTCATATAACTGCCCAATCCAAACACACAATCCAACAATGGAAATCACCAGGAAAATACAAAAAAGCATCGGTTTACGCAGGTAATGAAGATGTTTCTCCCTTTGATGGAGAGGCCGCTTTAACTGTTCAGTCAACTTGGCCATCGTTATCCGTTGCGCCCTTATTTCATCACCTCGTATGGAAATTGTTTCAGGAATTGACTGGATTTCCATCTGCATCATCCTGATTTTTTTACTAAGGTCTTTACCAGGCCGAACGCCATGTGTATCACTCGCTATTCAAAAATAATATTGAGATCTTTGAATACATGACAGGCATTCTTCATGGAAAAATGGCCATATGTGATGACACATGGGATGACGACCGGCTCATGTAATGTCAACGACATAAGGGCTTTTGCGAGCATTTAGCTTAAGCTGGAGGTATATAATGAAAAATTTGATCAATCGGCAAAACAAACCATTGAAACAATTATCGAAACTGTTTGTACCCCCATCACAACAGTAAAATTCAATGCGAAAAACCATTTTCTACAAAATCTATGGCAGGAAACCTGTTATGAATCAATCAATATGCTTTTTTTCCTCTTTACTTTTTATTTTAAACAAAAAGAGTAATTATAACATTTCCTAACCACCGGGCTTTTCAGTGATTGATCGATTTGATTTTACACTAATCATGTTGTTTATATTAAAGGGTTTCCATAAGTCAGTTCTAGTTTGGTAACACTTCAACTGGTCTTTTCAATTGATCATAGTCATGATTCCGGCTAACGAATATCATTGTCCAGAGGGAAGATTAAAAATAGCTTTGACTATCAAATCTTTTTATGGAAAATATTTTATTAGTTATAGACGGTACTAAACTCGATATGAATACGGTAGATTTTGCCTGTTATGTAGCAAAGCTTGTACATTCGAGGCTTACTGCCGTTTTCATTGAAAATATGATGGAAGAAGAAAGGCCGGTATTAAAGCAGCTGAATGGTCTTCCATATGTGGAGACCATTACAACAAACGATTTGCCTGAAAGAAAAGAAAGGATAATATCCAACAAAGAGTATGAAAAGCATTTCAGCGAGGCCTGTGTAAACAGGGGGGTTAATTATCATTTCCATCGTGACCGCAAAGGATTCATAAAAGATATTGTGGTTGAAAGTCGGTTTGCGGATCTGATTATCATAAATCCGGAAACTTCATTTGAAAAACGTCAGGAAGGGGCTCCCTCTCATTTTGTAAAGAATATCCTGGCTGCTACTGAATGTCCTGTAATTATAGCACCATTTAGCTTTGATGGGATTGATGAAATACTCTTTACCTATGATGGCAGCAAATCATCCGTTTTTGCCATAAAGCAGTTTGCGCATCTTTTCCCTGAACTAAAAGACAAAAAAATAACTGTATTGCAAATTGATGAAAAAGGGATCTTGCCCTTTAAAGAAAATGATAAACTTGTGGAATTACTTAAATCGCATTATTCCCATATAGGATTTCAGCACTTGCAAGGAAACCCATCTGATGAATTGTTCAGCTATCTCCTTGGAAAGAAAAATATTTTCGTGGTAATGGGAGCATATGGGCGGACCATGCTTTCCAGCCTGCTCCGGGAGAGTACTGCGGAACTGGTAATAAGGACCATTAATCTGCCTTTTTTCATTGCTCACAGTTAATAAACATTTTTTATGAAAAAGATCATTGCTGCTATTGACGGATTGAAATTTTCCCAAAGCACCACTGACTATGCCATTCAGTTGGCCAGACAAATGAATGCTCACCTTGTCGGGATTTTCCTGGACGACTTCTCCTATCATAGCTCTAAAATTTATGAACTGGTTCACAGCGAGGGAAGTATCCCTGAGGAAAAAATCGAAAGGTGTGAAGAACAGGATAAAGAACATAGGCAAGATGCCGCCAAAAGATTTGAAATGGACTGCAAAAGGGCAGGCCTGAATTATTCCATTCATCATGACAGGAACGTCGCCATCCATGAACTATTGCACGAAAGCATTTATGCGGATCTGCTGGTAGTTGATAGCAAAGAAACGCTTACTCATTATGAAGAAAACCTGCCTACCCGTTTCATCAGGGATTTACTGGCAAATGTGGAATGTCCAGTATTGGTAGTTCCCCAAACGGTTAAATCAATTAAAAAAATTGTCCTTTTATACGACGGAGAACCTTCCTCGGTATATGCTATTAAAATGTTCAGTTATATGTTTCCGTCGCTAAAAGANNAAGTGCTTTCTGTAAAAACAGGGAATCAGACCATGCATATTCTAGATAACCGGTTAATGAAAGAATTTACGAAGAGGCATTTTCCCGACGCAGTATACACTGTTTTAAAGGGATTGCCGGATATTGAGATCATCAATCATTTGAAATACAACAATCAAAATGAACTCATCGTCCTTGGAGCATATCGCAGGGGGATGGTATCGCGGTGGTTCAGGCCAAGTATGGCAGATCCATTGATGCAGAAACTGAAGTCTCCCTTATTCATTGCTCACAATAAATGAAAACAGGATGAAAGGAATCGTTATTTATAAAGGGAAATACGGAGCAACCCATCAATATGCGGGGTGGCTGGGATCGGCGCTTCATTTACCAGTCGTCAAGGTTGAAAATATAGCGAGTGAAAGTCTGATAAACTATGATTTTCTGGTGATAGGTGACTCCGTTTACATTGGCAAACTGCGTCTCCGTGATTGGTTAAAAAGAAATATAGCTGCCATTCAAGACAAAAAATTATTTCTGTTTATAGTATGCGGAACTCCCTCCGGCGAAAAGGAGAAACTGGAACTCATTGCAACAAAAAATATCCCAGAAGAAATCAGAAGTCGATGCGATGTGTATTTGTTGCATGGGCGAATGATTAAGAAAGAAATTTCGTGGATGGATAGAATGCTACTTACAATGGGCGCTATGCTGATTAGAGATCCTGTCGACAAAGAAAATATGCTCCGGGATTTCGATGAAGTGAAAAAAGAAAATCTTATTCCNNCGGTTCGATGATGATTACCCCTGCGATGCCTCTATTGATTTTAAAATTGACCAAGATTCTTTTTTTGTCCTTTTCATCTCCCGATATGATCATTGTCATTATACTCTTAGTCTGCATATTTTATCTTACCGAAAAAAATATGATTCAATATTGGCAGATAATCCACAATGGTCCCTTTGTAGATTCAAGTATTTGCTTATAGCAATGACAATTTTTATTTTTACTTGTAATAAACCGAATCCAAATAAAATAAAAACCTCAACTTTTTCCGTAGATACACCTTCTCTTGGAAAACCAGTGAAGGATGCTTCCGTCAGTACTTATAATATTTACGTTATACCTACCTTTCAATAATGGGCCATTAAAGGGAAGTGAAAAAGTAAATATTATAGCCGCTTTTGAGAGTATGTTTACTTAGCGCCAGGCCAGGAAAAATAAAAAATTGACCTACTGCGATCGGGATAATGAATTGACGAATATGGCAGGTGAAGAACCCGTAAATAAAATTATTGTACAGTCGAATAACAGTCAGCCTGCCATAGTCGAGATATATTTCCGGGGATTTGATAACAGCACTGGAATTGATATTACTTGCCCACAAAAAAGACCGGCTGAAAAAAGCCTGGTTCACGTGGGTTATTCTGATGCTCTGGGTATACACAATGCAGCAAAGGCATTCGATTTGATATAGGGAATCAAATATTGGTTGAGTTTTTCCATAGCTAAAACACTTTAAATTCTTTTTTTTTGCATTTTCTTCTTTCAGCTAAATTGGAATCTTTCAGGAAGCGCCATATTTTGATGAATCGTATGCCATACAATGCGCTGCTCGAGAGTTCCCTGATTAGGAATACGATGAGCCAGGCACAAGTATTTATTTAGTTTCATATTTTAATTTCCAGATTAAGGAATGAAATTTATTGTGCGGCAGTTTTAGTAATGAATTAATCATGGAATTTAAGAAATCTTTTCTCATTATTTCAATTGGTGGAATTGAATGAATAAGCCCCCGATCAATATTAATGTTTGACAAGGGGCTGTTTTATCAGGGGACTTGTTGGTTAGTCAATATTGATGTTCTTCACATCATTCTTCAAATTCTTCCCTGTCCTTGGGACCTCAATTCTTAATTCCCCATTTTTGTATTCAGCCTTAATTTTTGTATCATCTGCATCATCCGGCAGGGTGAATGAACGTGACCAGCTTCCATAGTTATATTCACGTCTAGTGTATTTGTTGTTTTTTTCTTCTTTTTCTTCTTTTTCAGCCCTTATTGTCAGTATGCCGTCTTCAACCTGAACGTTAAAATCCTTTTTTCCCAGCCCTGGTGCTGCTATAGAAATGCCGTACAAATGATCCTCCTCATTGACATTCACAG
>PLCH01000222.1 GCA_003135585.1 Chitinophagaceae bacterium | reverse complement strand
GCCCATATCAGTGTTGCCGCTCGTTCCTTCGATGATAGTACCTCCGGGTTTCAATTTACCCTCTTTCTCTGCCACTTCTACCATTTTCAAAGCCATTCGATCTTTGACTGAATTACCCGGATTAAAATATTCTACCTTAGCCATGACAACACAGGGTAAATCTCTGGTTATTTTATTCAGGCGGATCATCGGAGTATTGCCGATTGTATCTAAAATGTTGTTCTTAATATCCATGAATGGCATTTGGTTTCCACAAAGTTACGTTTTTCAGGAATGGTCTAAAATTGATAAATGTCTTGAAGATTTTACCATAAATTGAACGCATAATTTCGTTTAATGAAACCCACAAAAGTTTATTTCATCAGCGGACTTGGAGNNAGAGTGTTTAAACGGATTAAAGTACCCGATTTTTGCGAGGCGGTTTACCTGGATTGGATAACGCCCCGGGAAAATGAATCGTTGCAAAGCTATTCACAACGGTTGGCGAAAGATATAAATAGCATCCAGCCATTTGCCCTGGTTGGTTTGTCAATGGGCGGGATGATTGCTTCGGAAATTGCATCCAGATTAAGTCCGGTAATAACTATTCTCATATCAAGTGCACCGGTATCAGACCAATTACCAGGTTATTTCAGGAAATTATCTTCCTTCCGTTTTTCTAAAGTATTGCCTATTTCTTTNNACCTTAAACAAATAATAAAAGACAGCGATCCCATTTTTATAAGGTGGGCACTGGAGGCAATTCCTAACTGGAAAAAAGAGAAATTGCCCATACCTTATATCCATATCCATGGCACAAAGGATAAGGTATTGCCGATTCGATTTACAAAGGCCACGCATATTATTCGGGATGGGGGACATATTATGGTGCTCAATAGGGCAGCTGAAATTAACCACATTTTGCAAAGGACCTTGGAGGAGACAGCCGGTACCTGAACATAATAATGGGCCCAGGTTGGAAAAAAATATGTTGATAATTCCCGTATTTTTCATTGCAGGCATACTTTACATTTGCAATCCGGAAGTGCTATGGAATTAAATTATCTCCAACGGATTGCGGGGGATCTGGGTTTCTCCTTAAAACAGATCAACAATATCTTTCAGCTCCAAAGTGAAGGGGCCACCATTCCTTATATAGCCCGCTACCGTAAAGAAGCAACCGGCAACCTGAATGAAGTGCAGATCAACGAGACTGTTGAAATGATAAAATACTTTTCCGATTTAGACAAAAGAAAAGTGACTGTCAGGAGGGCTCTTGAAGGACTAGTAAAACTGACACCCGAACTGAAGGACAGGATCCAAAATTGTTATGATGCCACCGAACTGGAGGACATTTACCTGCCTTACAAACCGAAACGTAAGACAAAAGCCCTGGCTGCTACGGAAAAAGGATTGGAGCCTCTTGCAAAACTGATATTTGCTCAGGGGGCCGAAAATTATGAAGAACGCGCAATTACTTTTATTAATGAGCAGGTAAAAGATGTAAAGGAAGCTTTGCAGGGAGCCAGGGATATTATGGCGGAATGGATCGCTGAAAACGAAAATGGAAGAAATAAGATGCGGCAGTTATACAGCGAAGGAGCAATAATTTCATCCAAAATTTTGCCTGGTAAAAAAGATGAAGAGGAAGCGCAGAACTACAGGGATTATTTCGAATTTAGCGAACCTTTAGCACAAATTCCTTCTCACCGGATTCTTGCCATACGAAGGGGTNNAAAGAAGGATGGCTGGCCATGAACATTTATATCGACAAGTTGATTGCGGTTGAATGTCTGGAAAGAATATTTCTAAGGGATAATGCCTTTACCAATACGGAAGTCAGGAAAGCCATCGATGACTCATTTGACAGGTTGCTGAATCCATCCATTGAAAGCGAGTTTAGACTTATCAGCAAGAATAAGGCAGACGAACAGGCTATAAAAGTATTCGCTGAAAACCTCCGTCAATTGCTGCTCGCATCACCCCTTGGATCTAGGAAAATATTAGCAATTGATCCAGGTTTCCGGACAGGTTGCAAGGCAGTATGCCTGGACGAACAGGGAAATTTTCTTCACTATACCACTATTTATCCTCACCCGCCCCAAAAAGAGACTCAGCAAAGCCTGGCAGAAATTCTGTATTTGGCAGACCGGTATCAAATTGAAGCCGTAGGGATCGGTAACGGAACCGCGGGAAGAGAAACAGAACAATTCATAAGGAATATTGAGTTCGGAAAACCTATCAGCATCTTTATGGTAAATGAAAATGGTGCATCTATTTATTCTGCCTCCGAAGTAGCCAGAGAAGAATTCCCCGATCAGGATATCACTATTCGGGGTGCTATAAGCATTGGCCGTCGTTTGCTGGATCCGCTAAGCGAATTGGTTAAGATTGATCCAAAATCTATTGGCGTCGGACAATACCAGCACGATGTTCATCAAGCCAGGTTGAAAGAAGAACTGGACAGAGTTGTCGAGAGTTGTGTGAACCATGTTGGAGTGGACCTAAATACGGCATCCAAACATTTACTTGCCTATGTTTCGGGTCTCAGCGGGATGCTTGCCAAAAATATTGTTGAGTACCGATTGAAAAACGGCCCTTTTAAGACCCGGCAGGATTTAAGGAAGGTGAGTCTGATGGGTCCAAAGGCCTTTGAACAATGTGCAGGGTTCTTAAGGATAAGACAGGCCCAAAACCCTTTGGATAGCAGCGCGGTCCATCCCGAGGCCTATTTTGTTGTTGAGAGGATGGCAAAAGACATTAATTGCTCTGTGACTGACCTTATTCAGGACTCCGGTTTGCGGAAAAAGATCGCTAAAAAGAAATATGTTACAGAAGNNAACCTATTGAAGAGTTTCGATTTGAAGAAAGTATTAAATCCATCGAAGATGTTAGAACCGGTATGACCGTTCCCGGTATCATTACCAATATCACCAATTTCGGTGCATTTGTGGATATTGGTGTAAAACAGGATGGGCTGGTTCATATTTCCCAAATGAGCAATACATTTATTACCGATCCGAATGAAGTGGTAAAATTGCAGCAGCAAGTAATGGTGACCGTGATTGAAATTGATATGGCAAGAAAGAGAATTTCCTTGTCGATGAAGGACAAAAGCAAAGTAAGCACCAAGGATCCAATCAAAGGGATGGGAGAAAAACGGGCAGCAAAGCTGGAAAAGACGCCCGGTTTAGATGACCCCGAAGCAAAAGATTCCTTACAGGAAAAATTGAGGGAGTTAAAATTGAAGTTTAAGAATTAGTCGCAGGAAATGATCATGCTTCCTTCTGATTCTTTTGTTCTTTTTTCCTTTGCAGATACATATCCAGTAGTATCAATCCCAAAACGGTGTTTACCATTACGAAAATATTTGTATAGGCGTTGTTGAAAAATTTACTCCAGTCCAGTTTATCCAACTTAATTTGTGCGAAAACATCATAAGAGTTTTTTCCAGACCAATTTACCTGCGAAACGCCATAGATGAGAAACCCGAGTACCATTACAATAAAAAAACCTCCAATTCCCAAAATGATTCTTTTATTGATATAGTTTTTGGTTGCAGGTGCCACCTGGTATTTGGCTATCTCTTCCATTACATTTTTGGTAAAGCGCAGGGAAGGAGCATCCAATTCTGAATTTTGCATCATTTGGTGCACCTCGAGCAATTCCTGATAGGTGCGTTGCCAGTCGAGATTAGAAGATATTAGCTTCTCAATAGCTGATTTTTCATCCCCGGTTGCCATCCCGTCTATATAGTCCCACAAACGCTCTGTTATATTTTGCTGCTCATTCATAAAACCTCCTTGGTTTAATTGATCCTGATTAATATAAAGTTCGGACCCCGAGGTTAGATTACCCTTTAATTTTTTTGGGTCAAATTCCCCACCATCGGTTGCGAAATATTGTTTTTTCATATTCTTTCCTATTTCTTCGGGACCAGGGTTGGAACCGAAATACTTCCTGTTCCTAGAATCCTTCAATTGCCTTAAGGATTGCAAAAGCTTACATCACTGTTCAAAAACCCCCTGCCCAAAAACATTTCAAAATCCCGGAACTTACCCATTGCTGCGGGGCAGTTCAATCGCTTTGAAGCTCCCGTACCTCATGGCTGAAATATTTTTCCATTTTATCTTTTAAGCGCTGCCTGGCACGGTGGAGTTTTACTTTTACCGTATTAGTTTCCATTCCCAGGATAGTCCCTATTTCCTCCAAAGATTGTTCTCCTTTATAAAATAAAGTAAGAACCTGTGCATCATCTGGCCCTAGCATTTTAATCGCTTCATTTACCATTGACTTCCTCGATTTCTGTTCGATCAGGTTGGCTGAATAGCCTGATTCCCGGTTTTCTAATTGAATAGAAGTTTTTTCATTGTCTAGGGAAACGGTCGCCAGTCTTTTCTTTCTAAGAAATGTGATGCAGGTGGTTCTTACAATGGTATATAACCAAGTGCTGAATTTGGAATCGCCCCTGAAATCGGCTAATGACCGGTAGGCCTTCACAAATATATCCTGGGAAATTTCCTCTGCGTCCTCCCTGCTATCCGTAAAACGAAGAACCAGGGTAAAAACATAGTTTTGATATCGCTCCAGCATGGCTGAAAACACCTGTTGTTCTCCCTTCAGAACCCTGCTAATGATTTCTGTATCAGTTAGTCCTGTATACATGACCAAGTTAAGACTACAATTGCTGGGATTAGGTTACAGGAAAGTTACATTTTTCCGTATAAATTATGGTAATGTTCGGTTCCGTAATTAATAAGGCCGCCTGAAGAATTTATCAAGAAAAGTGTATTTGGCTGTAACCTGTTCTTTGCTGGGATAGTCAAAGGTTGGAAAATAGGCAAGGAGTTTTTAAATGGCTCTAAGATGGTTGTAACCTGGACTTATAAATGATAGTCTGATAAAACAAGTAAACAAATTTAAAAAACAATAAAATCTTAATTTATGGGTGGCGAAGAAGTTTTAATACCAATAGTAATGTTTGCAGGAGGATTTGCAATGGTATTTGGAATCGTTTATATGAAAACGCGTCAGAATATGGCTATGATTGAAAAAGGAATGAATCCAAAGGAGTTTGCAAACAGACCTACGCCTTATAGAAATTTGAAATGGGGCCTTCTTTTGGTGGGTTCAGGTATCGGCTTGTTTANNTAGCCTACCTGCTTGACAATTATGTTCTGAATAAAACTGGTCAGAACGCATTTTACGATTCGGGCAGGAATGTTCCCATCTATTTTGCCCTGATAGGAATTGGAGGGGGACTAGGATTGATTGGTTCCTACCGTATCGAGAAAAAGGAACTTCTTGACAAAAAGGAAGAGAAGTAGTGTTCATCGATATAATATAGTCCGATAAATCTTAAATCCTTTGGTTCAGGGTATCTGTGTCCGCAGGAATAATGAAAATAAATGCCTGCGTTGTGCTGTCCGGATAAGACCTAAATTCCAGGCCAGTTACTAAGGGGTTCAGAAGCCGGCCCTCATAAGAGGCCAATCTGCAACCGAGAGTATTGTGATAGAATTCAATTCAAAACGAATTACCCCAAAGCATCCTGGTCGGGATGTTTTTTTTATTGGCCCGAGGTATTGTTAACTAGGTCCCAGACTTTTGATAAGTCAGGTGTCAGAACAAGATCGGTTCTTCGGTTTTGCGCACGGCCTTCAATTGTACTGTTATCAGAAACAGGAGAATATTTACTTCTGCCAGCTGCGGTTAGCCGTCCTGGCTCAACCAGGTAGCTGTCATTTAATATCCGCACAATTGTATTGGCTCTTTCTGTACTTAAGGACCAATTATCTTTAAATGTATTTCTAATAGGTATAGAATCAGTATTCCCCACAACCATCACCCTGATATCCGGGTTTTGATTCAAAACCGCAGCCACAGAACCCAATGCTTCTTTTCCTCTTTTATCCAGACTGGCACTTCCCGTCTTAAACAAAAGTTTATCCTGCATGGACACATATACCAGGCCATCCTTATATGTAACCTGTATTTCATCTGATTTGAATTTATTTAAAGCGTTGGCAATTTTGCTCCGTAATTCTTCCATTGAACTTCTCTGGTTTTGCAATGATTTTTGTAAAGCCTCCAGTTTCTGCTGTTGGGTTAAATTATTTGAATTGGCCGAGCCCAAACTACTTGAGAGTTCGTTATTTTTCTGATTCAGACCATTGATTGTTTGGGTGAGGGCATTATTTTTTTGAGTCAGGTCTGCCACATTTTTTTGGAGTTCACCAATTTGAGCAGTTAAGGCCATTTTTGTGCTGTCCAGTCTTTGCACCTCTGCCATTGCAGTGCGTAATTTCTTGCTGGGGCCGCAGGATACAAAAGTGGCGGACAGGATGACAATAACTAAAAAAGCCAGGTTTTTCATAAATGAAAATTTTATTATGGGAGAGGAATTATCCCAAATAATGGAATAGCGAATACCCATGGGGTGAAAAAATCATGCCATAAAGATTCTTGAGCGTCAGCATGCTTCCCAGGATTCGGGATGTAGAATAATCTCCATCATTCTCCTCACAATCGCCTAAGGCAATCTCCTTAAATTATCCTAATCCTGATTAATCTCCTGGAAGGCTCTTTTTATGACCGGGTCATAATTATTGATTACCTCCAGATAGCCTTCCATTCGCCAAATAAGTCGGGCTAATAAGGCCTTTAATCGGTTCTGTAAAACCTCCTTGTCTTTGGCGGAGATTGTATGAATATCGAAGGAGTCCTTGGCGGCGAAAATTGCAAGGCTATTCCATAATTTTTCTTCATCGTGATAACCGGCGACAAAATCTGATGCGGTTTTAAATTTGCGCAGATTGGATATATGTTCGATATAATAGCTGTAAATAAAGTTATTGACGGTTCCGCTCACGTATAAGTCGGTAACTTTTTTAGATAAGGAACTGGTGTCAAAACCAACAAAAATATCGGGGGTAATCCCCCCTCCGCCATAAACGGTTCTCCCCCCCTTTGTCTTGAATTGCGGACCTGGATGATTTTTCGAAGTGTCACCATGCAACACTTCTCCACTATGAAAACGTTGCATTACCTCCTCATTGTAAGCATCGTGACCTTTGTTGTAAGGTTTCTGGATACTCCGGCCAATCGGGGTATAATACCTTGCTACTGTCAAGCGAAGTTCGCTGCCATCACTTAATTGAAGCGGTTCCTGTACCAGTCCCTTCCCAAATGTCCTTCTTCCAATGATAGTTGCCCTATCCCAATCCTGAAGTGCTCCGGTTAGGATTTCACTGGCTGAAGCGGTTCCTTCATCAACCAACAGAATTAATTTTCCTTTTTCAAATAATCCCGGTTTTNNCGTGCTCTGTATTCTTTTCGGGGATTTTTTGATCCCTGCGTGTAAACGATTAATTTTTCGTCATCCAAAAATTCATCGGCAATATTTACAGCCTCTTCCACAATGCCTCCACCGTTACCTCGGAGATCAACAATTAATTTCTGCAAACCCTGCTCTTTTAATTTTTCCATGGATAACATAAATTCACGGTAAGTAGTCCTGGAAAATTTATTAATGCGTATGTACCCCGTTTGTTTATCTATCATATAAGAAGCGTCCAGCGCCGGAAGGGGAATGGTGCCCCGGATGATCGTAAATTGTTTCACCTGCTTATCGCGAAGGGCAGCTATAACTGCTTTACTGGCACCAGGTCCGCGCAAAAGTTTCTTGATACGTTCATTATTTATGTGATTTCCGGCCACCAGGGAGTCATTGACTTTTAAGAATTTGTCCCCAACCTGCAAACCTGCCTTATCACTGGGGCCATCCGCAAGGACATTTATTACATTCACCGTATCATTGAAAATTTGGAATTCGATACCGATTCCTTCGAAGTTTCCCTGAAGATCTTCATTCATTTCCTCCCGGTCGGAAGCAGGGATAAAAAAGGAATGAGGATCAAGATGAGATAATATTCCGTCAATGGCATCTTCACCCAACGAATCCATATTTACAGAATCAACGTATTTCATGTTTATAAGGTCCATGACTTCCTGTACGCGATTGAGCTTTCGTGTTTTCAGAAACCCCTTTGTATAAGTATTTTTATACAAATTATATCCGATTAGCATACCTGCGATCATAACTATTGAAAAAAGAAGTGGAATCCAGACTTTAAGTTTTTTCATATTAACTCAGGAAACCACCGCCTTTGACGGTCAGGTTATGTCC
>PLCH01000233.1 GCA_003135585.1 Chitinophagaceae bacterium | reverse complement strand
AATAAAAACCCGTTATTGGAACCAGAAATGGGAATTGTAAATAAAATACTATGATTAAGAACTATTTCAAAATCGCCTTCCGCAATCTTTGGAAATACAGGGTATTTTCATTTATCAATGTCCTCGGGTTAACGGTTGGTATGACGGCGTGTTTTCTGATCTTTTTATATGTACGCTTTGAATTAAGTTACGAGTCGTTTCACAACAAGGCCGACCGCATATACCGGGTGGTAAGTGATATCAAGACCCCGACTGAAGTAATAAGGGCAAGTGGACCTTCCTGGGCGGTGCCGCCCAATATAAAATCCGAATTTCCAGAAGTGGAATCTGCAATCAGGATAAGCGGCGGAAGCCTGCTTGTGAGAAAAGGAGAAATTAAATTTCAGGAGGAGAATTCATTATTCGCCGACTCCGCTTTTTTCCAGGTTTTCGATTATAAGCTCATATATGGAAATCCCAAAACAGTTTTAAGTGACCCTCTGAGTATCGTATTTACCGAGACGGCCGCAAAAAAATATTTCGGAACTGCAAATCCGGTCGGGCAAACCTTATTGCTTACTGGAGATGGTTTCCCGGCAAAGGTCACCGGTTTAATGAAAGACATGCCTGAGAATTCACAGATAAAAGGAGATATGCTCGTTTCCATGAGCACGCTTACCCAGAAGTTTAATCCTGGATTGGATGCTCAATGGGGAAACTATGGCGCGTCGGCCTATCTGTTGTTAAAGCGAGGAACAAATGCCAGTGCCTTAGAGGCAAAATTTCCTGCCTTTCTTGAAAGAAGAAATGGAACGGAAATGAAAAAATTTCAGATGTACCCCAGCCTTTATCTCGAACCTTTGAAAGACGTTTATCTGCGTTCTACCCGTGACGGTAGTACAACCGGTAATATTAATAATGTGTACATATTTTCCATCATTGCCGTATTCATTTTGTTAATTGCCTGTATCAATTTCATCAATTTGACCACTGCCCGTTCCGCNNCAACGCGCCAAGGAAGTAGGCATTAGAAAAGTGGTTGGTGCACTACAGATGCAACTCGCCAGACAGTTCCTGGGCGAATCGGTCTTGCTGTGTTTGATTTCTTTTTTATTAACCATACTTTTCTCTGCCTTGCTTCTCTCGTTATTCAACCAGCTGGCAGGCAAAACCATTAGTCATGGCATTTTCGAACACCCGCTGTACCTCTTAATTCTGTTTTTGTCAGCAATTGGCATTGGGTTGCTGGCTGGCATTTACCCCGCATTGGTATTATCGTCTTTCAAACCTTCAACTGTGTTAAAAGGACGTTTCGCAACCGGATCCAGTGGAAGTATCTTGAGAAAAGGGCTGGTTATTGTTCAGTTCACTATATCCATTGGCCTGGTCATTGCCACAATTGTCGTTTATAATCAGATGAACTTTATGCGGAGCCAGGACCTGGGTTTTACCAAAGATCAAATGATGGTTATTAACACAAACGGAGACCCGGGCAAAAATGCCTTCCAACATGCCATCACAGGATTACCCGGCGTGATTTCAACCACTATGTCCTCTAGCGTTCCGGGCGGAGGTAACCCGGGTGCTTATTCTGAAATTGAGAATAAAAAAGGTGATTTACAAATTGCCAACCTTGATCTGTATTTTGTAGATTGGGATTACATTAATCAATATAAGATAAAGATGGCGGCAGGCCGGTCCTTTTCAAGGGATTTTCAAACCGACTCGACCCAGTCCATGGTCCTCAACGAAGCGGCAGTTAAAATGTTTGGTTATAGTTCGCCCGGGCAGGCAGTTGGAAGGCGGTTTAAACAATGGGGAAGAGAAGGTAAGATCATAGGAGTAATGAAAGACTTTCATTTCCATTCCTTGCAACAGCCTATAAAACCGTTGAGTATGCGCATCGAGCCAAATGGGTGCGACCTGGTTTCGGTCAATGTATCGACTGCCCATTTGCCAGTAACGATTGCAGCCATTGAAAATAAATGGAAAGTCTTAATTCCCTCTAGGCCATTCAGTTATTTTTTTGTTGATGAATTTTTTGATAAGCAATACAGAACTGAAGAAAGATTTGGAAAATTGTTTTTAAATTTTGCCATACTGGCCATATTTATTTCATGTCTCGGTTTATTGGGCCTGACCTCCTACAGCACCCTACAACGCACCAAAGAGATAGGAGTGCGAAAAGTAATGGGGGCCACGGTAACTAATATTGTGAGTTTATTGTCCCGGGATTTTTTAAAGCTGGTCTTTATTTCTTTTTGCATAGCAGCCCCGGTCGCCTGGTGGTTTATGCACAAATGGCTGCAGGATTTTGCATACAGGATACACATTAGATGGTGGGTGTTTATGGTTGCCTGCGTTTTAGCCGTGCTTATTGCTTTACTCACCATCAGCTTCCAGGCGATTCGGTCAGCAATTGCCAACCCGGTGAAGAGTTTGAGGACGGAATGATATCTTAATTTTAATTTTTTGCCCTTGCCACTCGCATGTTTTCTATTCTAAATTGTCGGTGAAAACATGTGATAATAGTAAATAATGGCATGCCTTGGATAGGACAAATCAGAAAGTTTTGAAGCAGGAACTTTAAAAAAATCCAGGCATTGGGCTTAACATGCAGTACAGGATCAATCAATGCATAAAAATTTTTTTGGCATTATCGCTGTATAATTTCTTCAGCATCTCGTCCGATAATGCCAGACCGTATAAAGGCCAATGATAATTAAAGAGCGACTGTTCATAAAAATGTTCATCCGCCGTTTCCAGAATACGAAAGGTGCTCCGATACATATCAGCAGAAGTCCCCATATCCGTTCCGTAGACAAGCCTGTCGGCGTATTTTTCCATAAATGACTTTGAATACCGGGGAATTGGGGCAATTTCGCCATATCTAGCAGCTATATCAGCATAAAGGTTCGGATAGGTATCGAATAACCTTGCCAACACACTCAGATCCGAACAACAATTGGCAAGATGACAAGCGATAAAAATTGTGTTTGGATTATCCTTTACAGCGTTCTCCAAGGTTGCAATCAATTGGTCATGATTTAGGATTCCTTTCTTCGTGAGATCTACTTTCCACGTCGCTGCATTCATTAAACCATCATTTGTCGAGTCAGCAGCAAGATACATCCATGCGTCTTCGGCCACATGTATACTGACGGGCATGTGTAATTCCGCGCATTTTTCGAAAAGTGGTTTCATGCGGGGATCGTCGATATGCAAACCATATCCCGGAACCGGCTGTGAATACAACTCTCCCAAACCTTTATCACCCAATTCACCAACCCCTTTCGCACCTTTTTTAAAGCATCGCTCAAGTTCAGCGACGGCATGTTTCTCCCAGCCCGGTTTGTCATAACCTGTATAGTCAAAGCCGCACCATATATCGAACCTATCCTTATATTTTGAATACCTGTTCACAATGGAATCAAATCTATTACCGGTAGAGTAAGACAGGATCATTGTTTTTGCAATTCCAGTTTCATCCATTGTTTTCACCCATTCATCTATGTCTGAGTTTGATTTAGGATAATTATGGGAATGAAAATCTGTTACTGGATATTTGGCCTTTTCAATTTTTACCTGTGTTGTTTTGTAAATTGAGACTGGATGAAAATCTATTAATTTTAACCTGTTGACATCCTGACAAAAGTTTGGACCATTAATGGTAAACATTGCCGTAAGCAGACAGAAATGGGACGCTATGTTTTTCAATGATTGGGAATAGAAGATAAAAATAGGAATTCTTTGCGTGAGGCAGCTATTTTTCCCAGGTGAGCCAATTTTATTTTTCGAAATAAATGGACAAAGAAGTGAATTAGGTTGAAATTGGCTTCAGATCTAAAGCTGTTAATATTCTTAATGTCAAAACTGGATAATTTATTAAGAATCAGACTTTGCAAATTTGTTTCATTTTTCGAAACCTGCTAAAAAGGAAATGCATTCAGCCCGTCGATTGTAACCGTTGGGGAATTGAAATGGATTGAAGGCGTTTATTCTTAATACAAACTCTCATTATCTTTTCTTGCCTTTTCATTCTTTTCTTCAGAGATTTTTTTAGAATCACCCATGGGGTTCTCTATGGAAAGGATTACATCAGGTTTGGGGCCTATCACATAAATCATAGTTTGTATGGCAGGGATTGAATAATCAATGGCAGAAGTAGGCCTTTCGATGGGAAGGGTTATAGTGCCATCTTCCGTAATTATTTCATATGGTCTGATTTTTATTTCGGTTCCGTCTACTTCAATAACATCATAAATTGTCCCACTGTTCCCATTATCATTTGAGAGCAGAAGGTTCGGACTTTGATTAATTTGACCAATATCAGAAGGGTGAATCCACACAAAGTCGTTCATAAATAAAATTTATGTACCCAATGTAATATACTTCTTATTTTCAATCAAGATATTCATCTCCTCTTGGAGTACCTGTTTTATTCAACAATAAGCTGAATCAGTTAAAAGGAAAAATTGAGAGAATGGAGATTACCTAAAATCAAAAAATGCTTTGAGTTTTTAGAGTATAATGCACTTGACCACCTCGTCGGAGACTTCAGGGGATAAGGGGAAAGCCGATCTCCCAGTGAAGTCCAAAAGGATCAATGAGCCTTCCCAGTCTCCAACCATGTTCCTCGGCAACCGGGAAAATTTCCTTTGCCCCGGCTCCCAATACCTGATCGAAAAGATCATCCGGATTCGTAACTATCAAAATCATCCTAACAGAACCTCCCCCGAGTGATTCAGGACCTAAACCGCCGCAGTCAGGAGAGCCGTCACTCACCCAAAACTCAGCACCATTGATGGAAAGTTTTGCTACCACGCCATCGGGCGTTTCTAGATGATAAACCTCGCTTGCCCCAAATGCAGATTTGTAAAAATCGACTGCTTTGACACTATTTCTGACTAAAAGCCAAGGTTGGATAGAGCTTTGGACTGCATGGGATTCGCTAATATTTTTGGTTTCAGTGTTGGTCATTAGAATCGGAACTTTTAAGGATAGTTTAAATTAAATTATCGAATAGGTTCGGTGGAAGGGAAGACGTTTGTTAAGCCCAACCAAGATACCATTTTTATCAGCACTCTTATTCAATAGTTTCCGTTTTGTTTAATCCTGATTGAGAATCTTTCGGGGGCTGAACCAAATGGACCAAGAATCTAATATTGGGTAAAAATTTTTCTTTTTACCACTACCTGGAAAAGTAAATTATGCCCGGCATTATTCACGTGAATGCCATCTCCGTGATCGTAAATTGGATTAATATTTAAAGTAGTCGGGTTTGATGGGATTCCTTTGGGGTCAACTATTGGATCATAAAAGTTCAATGAGTGAATACCGTACTCCGTCAAAATCGAATCCCTTGCGATGTATAAAGTATCCTTTTCCCTTGCGCTCATGTAATCTCGTGGCTGTGTCGTAGTAACATAGCATTTTTTCCCTGCAGTAAGAACATCTTTACACATAGTTCGGAGATTGAAAAGATACTCTTCCCTCATTAAATAATCATCTCCTATATCATTTGAAGGATAGTTGATGATAACCACGTCGGGATTAAAGCTTAATGCTTTTGAAATATTGTGTGAAGAATCTGGTTGCAGTTTACTTCTATCATAAACAATCCCATGCACAACAACATGTTTGGGCGGAACAAATCCCGTTGGCATGCCCCAATAGGTAGTGGTGCCAGAAATCGCCAGATTATAGATGGTGTCTATTATTCCCAAGCCCTTGTAATATCTTTTTAAACGGTTTACCCACGAACTATCCCGGGGTATGGCACCGATTCCATAGGCACTGGAAGATCCAATGATAGCTATTTTTTTATGTTGACCTTGCACATAAATTAGCCCTTGCGCTTCAATTTGATTTGACAATGATATGGGCCGCTGAGTTTGTTTACTACATTGAAGACTGAATGAAGAGGCGATCAGAAAGAGAAGAAATTGTTTCAATTTTTACCGGATTTATTTTTATTGGATATTGGCCGGGCAGACCTATTTTTACTATATCCAGTTTCGATCTGTTTCCAAGGCAAAGATTGTGCCGGCAATATGCTTTCTCAGCTATTGTGGATGCCGGCGCAGACTGATCGCCTGCCGCTGTGGAAATCTTTCTTCCCGTAATAGTTAAAGGAATCTTGCCATAGGCTAAAAATGTAAAAATCGATATATTGCAGCAGAGGGTATAATTCCACCGTATAGCTTTCAATCGGTCCCGGTTGGAAACTGCGCGGATCTATTGGGTCGTCTTTGTTCCCTTGAAAAATTTTTGACCACCGGTCTCAAATAATAGTCAAATTAGAAATTGAACCTCATCCTAATGTAATGTTAATTATTTACCAAAAAGATTTTGGCAGACGAGAAGGATGCTGAAGAAAATCTGGCAAAATAGACACCCGAGGGAAGGATTTGAGAAAAGTTGACCGAAAATTCTGGTTGCATGGCCGTTAAGTGAGCTACCATCTTCCCGAGATTATTAAATATTTCAATAGAGTACTCTTCGTTGGTTTGGAAATTGGTCTTTCCGAACAGGGATTTTCCGTTTGAAGGA
>PLCH01000476.1:4791-6894 GCA_003135585.1 Chitinophagaceae bacterium | reverse complement strand
GTGCAGGTACGATTCCTTATAAGATAGTACAATGGTTCATCGTAGCTACGAAGTTTCAGCGTTTGTTTTTTTCATTTATTAATTTTAGCACAATGAACATTTATGTAGGTAACCTCTCCTGGCAAATGACCGATGAGGATCTCAGAAATCTTTTTGAGCAGCATGGCACCGTTGCGTCTGCCAAAATTGTAAAAGACAAAGTTTCCGGCCGCAGCAAAGGCTTCGGTTTTGTGGAAATGGAAGACGACGGCGAAGCCCAGCAAGCCATCACCAGCCTGTATGACAGCGAGGTGATGGGTCGCAAAATCATCGTGAATGAATCTCAACCCAAGCAGCAAGGCGGAGGCGGTGGCGGATTTAAAAAGAGAAGCTTTGGCGGCGGAGGCGGTGGAGGCGGCTACAAAAAAGGTGGCTACAACCGCGGAGGCGGCGGTGGCGGCTACGACAGGGATTATTAATCATTCAATATATCTTTGTTTCTAAAATCCTTCTAATTTCAGAAGGATTTTTTTATTTGGCCAAGATGCCAAATCATAACAGTAATAACTAACTGCCTGAAGAAAAACAGTAACTTCAGAATTAATTTACATCCATTTGAATAAGGATTTGCAATTATCGTCTGTCATTGCAGGGACACTGAAATGGGGAGTCCGGGGTGCAAAATTTTCCAAAGAAGAATACCTGAGGCTGATTGAAAATTGTGTGGAAATAGAGCTCACTTCTTTTGACCACGCAGATATTTATGGCAATTATACAACGGAGGAGGAATTTGGGAATGCACTCCGTATGAAACCGCAGTTGCGTCAGCAACTGCAATTGATCACCAAGTGCGGGATCAGGATCGTTTCATCCAACCGTCCCGAAAATAAGATAAAATCATATGATACTTCAAAGGAGCATATAATAGCATCCGCGGAAAGATCCTTGAAAAATTTAAATACGGATTATCTTGATTTGCTGTTGCTTCACCGGCCCGATCCAATAATGGACCCGGACGAAATAGCCGCCGCGTTTGCGAGATTGAAGAAGGAAGGAAAGGTATTGCATTTTGGGGTTTCAAATTTTTCCCCGTCTCAAACTGAAATGATTCTTTCAAGATTTCCCATCATCAGTAACCAGGTGGAGATTTCTATCCTTCACCTGCAACCTTTTCTGGATGGAACGCTGGATCAGTGCATTACCAGAAAATTAATACCCATGGCCTGGTCTCCTTTAGGCGGTGGAAATATTTTTGCATCCCTGGACGATGAAAGAAATATTCGCATTACTGCAGTTGCGCAATTTTTAGCCGAGAAATACAATGCAGGACCTGACCAGGTGTTATTAAGCTGGTTGCTAAAACACCCGTCGGGCATCTACCCGGTGCTCGGTACATCAAAATTTGAAAGAATCGAGGCAGCCTTGGATGCAACAAGAATAATTTTGGAGAGAGAGGAATGGTTTCTTCTCTGGCGCGCCTCTACAGGATATGAAGTTCCCTAATTAGAACCTTTTTCAAACACGTTTTATGAGAAATATTTATTTGGCTGTATCCCTCGTTTTAATTTTACCTGTCTCCTGCAGACTCACTGAAAAGGCAGATAGAATCTACATCAATGCAAGTATCTGGACAGGCGATACCTCGAATACCCAGGCCGAAGCCATCGCGATTAAAAACAATACCATCCTTTTTGTAGGAAATGATTATTTGCCATATAAAGGAAGTAACACAGAAATAACCGATCTGCATGGAAAAATGATGGTACCTGGTTTTATAGACAATCACACACATTTTCTGGCCGGCGGATACCAGTTAGCCAGCGTTGATTTGCGCAACTCAAAAACAAAACCGGGATTCATTACCACACTCAAAACCTTTATAGGAACGCTTCGGGACAATCGTTGGATCCGGGGCGGGGATTGGGATCACGAAGCCTGGGGTGGCGACCTGCCGGTCAAAGAATGGATAGATAGTATAAGTGGTCAGCATCCAATATTCATTAACCGTTATGACGGACACATGGCTTTGGTTAATACCCTCACCCTTCGACTGGCCCATATCAGTAAACATACACCCAATCCTCCGGGAGGTGAAATTGTCAAGGATCCAAAAACGGGTGAGCC
>PLCH01000476.1:0-4776 GCA_003135585.1 Chitinophagaceae bacterium | reverse complement strand
TATATCATCCCGCCTCTCTCTGAAAAGGAACTGAATGAAAGCCTTCAGCGGGCTATTCAGCATGCATTTTCTTTTGGTGTTACCCAAGTACATGATATGGGTTCATACGGGGGCTGGCCGGATCTGGCAACTTATCAAAATGCCTATTCAAATAAAAATCTTGCCCTGCGAATTTATTCATTTGTTCCTACCANNCTGGAGGAAACTGGATTCGTTTGTAAAGAAAAACGGATGGGGTAACGACCAGTTGCGCTGGGGAGGGCTAAAGGGATTTGTTGATGGATCCCTTGGCTCCACGACGGCCTGGTTTTACCAACCTTATCTTGATGCGCCCACAAAAACCGGTCTTCAGATAACAGACACCAACCTGTTACGAAAATGGATTATTCAAGCGGACTCGGCCGGACTGCATGTCACTACCCATGCCATCGGCGACAGGGCCAATGATTGGATATTAAACGTATATGAAGAGGCAGAAAACAGGAATGGTAAAAAAGATCGCCGTTTCCGGGTGGAGCATGCACAACATCTGACCCAAAAGGCTATTCCCCGTTTTGTTTCGCTGCAAGTCATTCCGTCTATGCAGCCTTATCATGCCATTGATGACGGCAAATGGGCGGCAAAGAGGCTGGATAGTGCAAGGCTGAAAGGCAGTTATGCTTTTAAAAGCCTGCTGAATACGAATGCAAAACTAACCTTCGGTACCGACTGGACAGTAGCTCCACTGGATCCAATGGGAGGAATTTATGCGGCAGTTACGCGCAGAACATTGGATGACAGGAATCCGGATGGCTGGTTTCCCGAACAAAAAATTTCTGTTCAGCAAGCCCTGACCTGCTATACGGTAAACAATGCTTATGCCGGATTCCAGGAAACAAAATTAGGCCAATTAAAAACTGGCATGCTGGCCGATTTCGCTGTCTTGTCCGACAACCTTTTTACAATTGCCCCGGAAAAAATCCGTGAGGTGAAAATTTTACTCACTGTAGTTAATGGTAAAGAAGTATACAAAAGGAAGGAATGACAATTTCTAGCGATAGAAGGAAAATTTGCCCGGCAAGATCTCAATCTTAAATTTATCGCATTCCATCAATTCACCATCCAGGTGGGCGGCAAGGGGAGCCGGAGAACTTACCATGATTTTTTTTTCTCTTAAAAAATCTACAAAGTTTAAATTGAGATGCCTGCCTTTTTCCACTTTGGGCAAATAGAAAAGTCTTTTAAAAACCAGGATTGACCTTATGATGATGACATCTAATTCACCGTCGTTTATATTGGCCTTTGGCGCAACCAGAAAACCTCCCCCGTAGCGGGAACCGTTGGCAATGCTGACCATGAATATTTTTTCTGTCCAGGTGCGGCCGCCTGTTACAAAACTCATTTTTTTCTCCCTGTAAAAGAAAATCTTCTTTAACACNNGAATAAGCAAGGTGGCCTGCTGAAAGGAATTTCTTAACGCCCATTGACCTCACCACTTCCCCGTCAAAGCCAATACCTACACCATTGATAAAGTATTTGCCGTTGCAAAGGCCGGCGTCTACATTCATGATATTTCCTTTTATTACCTTTTCCAAATATTCCTCTGGGGATTGGTTGCCGTATAATTTCCAGGCAAAATCATTTCCACTTCCACCTTTGAATAATGCAATGGGCAAAGAAATTTCAGGATAACGGTTAATAAAAAAATTCAGGGTGCCGTCTCCTCCAATAATCCAAACTTCGGTAAATTCCTTGAAATGCGGCGGCCATCCACCGCTATAAGCTGTGAAAGTAAAACCTCTTGACCTTAGGGCAGATGTAATCTTGTTTAAAAGCAATAACCCTTTTCCCTTTCCTGCTTTTGGATTGCAAACAAGGGCAACGATTCTACGGTCGGCAGACAAACTGTTCAATGCTAAACTCAATTACTAAAATTAAAATTTTAACTTTAGTAATTAAACACTTTTTTATGCGCCGCAGAACCTTCTTAAAAAACACGTCCCTTGCAACAGCCGGAATCACCCTTCTCAACTTTCCTATTTTTGGCAGGAACGCGCCCAGCAATAAAGTAATTGTAGGTGTTATGGGTGTCAATAGCCGCGGTGCCTATTTGGCAAAATGTTATTCGCAATTGCAAAATGTGGAAGTGGCCTATATATGCGACGTCGAAGAAAAAGCAATCCAGAACGGGTTGAATGCCTTGAAAGAGGCAAACCGGAAGCCAACTGTTTTCAAAGACATCCGCAAGTTGCTGGAGCAAAAAGATATGGATGCGCTGATCATTGCCGCACCCGACCACTGGCATGCACCGGGCGCCCTGATGGCAGTTGCCCACGGCAAACATGTTTATGTAGAAAAACCCTGCGGCCAGAATCCGTATGAAGGGGAATTGCTTGGGGAAGCATTACAGAAATTTGGCAAACTCATACAAATGGGTAATCAGCGCCGGTCCATGCCAACCATGATGGAGGCTGCAAAACAAGTAAGAGGGGGTGTTATCGGAAATGCCTATTTGGGAAAAGCATGGTATGCCAATAACAGAAAAAGCATTGGCTATGGAAAAAAACTGGCTGCGCCTCCCACCCTGGATTTTGAATTGTGGCAGGGACCGGCTCCAAGAAAAGACTACCAGGATAACCTGGTCCATTACAATTGGCATTGGTTCTGGCATTGGGGAACAGGAGAGGCTTGTAACAACGGGACCCATGAAATCGATTGCTGCCGCTGGTTCCTTGGCGTTGAGTACCCCGTGAAAGTGAGTTCATCGGGTGGAAGATATGCATTCAAGGATGATTGGCAAACTCCGGATACACAGGTGGCTAGTTTTGAATTTACCGATTCAAAGGCAATCACTTGGGAGGGCCGTAGCTGCAATAATTTTCCGGTTGAAGGCGCCGGCCGGGGTTTTATTATTTATGGGGACAAGGGCACATTGGTAAACCATGGCGGNNCCCTATGATGATAAGAATAAATTAATAAAAGAGGTAAAATCGGAAGCGGCTGCCGATCCGACCAATCCTGTGAGCGCCAGTGGCAACCTGGATTTGTACCATTTCGACAATTTTATAAAAACCATTCGCGGGGAGGCTTCCTTAAACTCCCCGGTGAATGAAGGCCATAAGAGCGTCCTGCTCTGTCATCTTGCTAATATTGCACAGCGAACGGGTAATACGCTCCATTGCGACCCCGCAAACGGTCATATCCNNTCCAAATGCTGATCAGTTGTGGAGGAGAACCTATGAAAAAGGCTGGGAGCCAAAATTGTAGGTTAAAGAGCCCTTATCTTAATACTCCGGAAACTCACTTCATTTCCATGATCCTGCAAAAGAATATGGCCCCTGGGTGCTTCAGCAAAATCTTTCCATATTTTAAATTTGCTGATTGCCACCAGATCCCGGAATTCAGCGGACCCTCTTTTGTATTCCAATACTTTCACACCGTTCAGGTAGTGCTCCACTTTGTTATCGGGGTAAACGGTGATGCGCCCCGTATTCCACTGGCCGATAGGATGTACAAAGCGTTCTTGTTTATGAGCCGGANNGGATGTAATTTATCGTCAAGCAATTGGTATTCCAACCCGATAGCCGAACCCGTGTTATTTTCTGCAAGTGTCACAAAATATTTCACTCCACTGTTGGCACCCGGTGTTAACATGAATTCAAATGAAAGGTCAAAAGCGCTGAATTGTTCCGTTGTTACGATATCCCCTCCGTTTGCTGCTTCTTTGCCCTCTGAAGACAAAACCTTTATGATTCCGTTCTTGACCTGCCATCCATTTGCCGGAAAGCTGTTCTTATAGGCTCCGATCCATCCGTTTGTAGTTTTTCCATCAAAAAGCAGACGCCAGCCGCTTTTCTTTTCATAGGCTGTAAGCATGTTATGAATGGTATTCACGACATAAATTCCAGGAGGGAAATCAACATTTTCCAGGTCAGCCGTTTTAATCCGGATGTTTTTAAAATACACTTTTTCTCCCGCGAATTCAGGTTTGCTGATCCCGTGAACCTGTAAACCTATAAAGCCTTTATGGTCCAGGGTGTCTACCAGGTAAGCGATTGGCTTCCCATTGATCCAGGTCTTCATTTCCTTACCTGTACATTGAATTCTGACATGATTATACTGGCCAATTTTAAAAGCATCCTGACCATCGGGATTTAAAGAACCCGGGTACAGCCAATCCCTTCTCCCTTCATCATAAATTCCACCTGACCACCTCCGGGAAGAAGGATCCAATTCAAACTGGGCGCCATAAACCAACCCTTTCCCTTCGTGTCCTTTTGGATCATAATGGCTTCTTACCTGTATGCCAGAATTACTGGTAGTATCATCCATTCTGACATCCATTTCCAATATAAAATCAGCAAACTCATTCTCTGTAACAAGAAAGGTATTGCCAGAATTGGTTACCGTAGTTCCCACAATTTCTCCATTCTCTACCTTATAATCGGCTGTACCAGCAAGACGTTTCCAGCCCTTAAGCGTTTGTCCATCGAAAATACTTTTCCACCCGTTTTGGGCTTCTGCAGCGCTTCCGACGAAAAGTAAAAAAACAAATGCAATTTTGACTAACTGTTTCATAAAAATTTATTAAGGGAAAAGACATCAGTTAAAAAAGCAAGTTAATTAGAAAAATATTGGTCAAAAACTTTACTTTTAATAATACAGTCACTAAAATGAAAAAATTATTTTTATTACCTGCATTACTTCATCTTGCAATTATGTTGCATTCACAGGAAACCATTCCTCTGTACAATTCCGGAATTCCTAATTCCAGGCCTTCTGCTGATGGGGAGAATT
>PLCH01000034.1 GCA_003135585.1 Chitinophagaceae bacterium | reverse complement strand
GTACCAGTGGGCGGATTGCTACCTGTACTTACCACAACGGACGTTGTAAATTGGTCATTGGTAGTATCCTGATCACCCGACAGGTTTGTCCTGCTCGTTATGGTATAAGAATTTCCTGCAAGGGTAGCGAAAGCTGCCTGGTAGGTATAAATAACATCACCCAGCGCAGGAATGGTATCCGGAATGGAAACAGTAAGCGTCGCAATGGTCGTATTCCCATTCATTATGGTAGTGGTGACCGGTACATTTACTTGTGGAACAGTGCCAAAGTTTCTGATTCTGATCGTAATCCTTTGGGAATCGTTACTGCAAACTGTTCCAAACGGATCGATAAGTTGGGTGACACCTACATCATTGGAAGGCTTGACAATTTGCACGCGGTAATCCTCTGTTTCCCCATTCCCATAGCCTCCGCAGGGACTTACACTATCTGGGGTACTGGTTTCTTCGGCAACCACGCGCAATAGCGTTGAAAAACCGGTGGTTAATCCTGCTGGCGTGGTAAAGCTGCCTGAAAAAACGCCTCCTGTGCCAGGAATTGGCGTACTTTGCGCCACCTCTTCACCTGGATCGGTAAAATTACCGTTGTTATTATAATCAATATAAATTTTAATAATTTTTGGGTTAGCGTTTGTATCACAATTGCTAACCTTTATTCTGAATGGAACAGTTTGTGAAGGCTGAATCTGCGCGGCAAGGTTGGTGTAATTTGTATAAGTCGTGCATCCTGCAGGATTGGCATTTTGAAAACTTCCAATCGTCACACTGTCGATACGTGTTCCTGTATTGCTCGTCGGCGCTGAAGTACAATAAACCTGGCCACCGGCCCCACTAACTAGTAATGAAAAAGCCTGTTGCCCTCTGGCCTNNCTATAGATCTGCCCGGGAATAGCATTGTTTATCACAATTTTTTCTACATTATCGAGGGTATTATCACCCGTGGTTGCGGCCGCAGCCCGGTTCTTCGGATCGAGTATCCAGGGTTGATAGGTTGTACCGCCACTGGTTATACGCAGATCCAGATCGTTCACGAGTTTTGGAACAGGACTATTGATTGTGCCTACATTTGCAACATTTCCTTTCGGATCCGTCCAGCAGATCGTGGCTATCAGCGGCCCTTTTCCTGAGGCCGTTATGGGTACACTGAAAGAACCGCCGTTTACCAGGTTGTTTTCAAAAATCAGTTGATCGTTGTTCTGCGAAGTGATAACTGATGCAGCATTTTGCATATTGATAAGTCCCCAGCCATACTGGTAGTCAGGGCCTGGCGAAGGCCCTGCTTCATCCGCGGTATGAATAAGTATTCCCTTTAAGGTTGCTGACCGCATAAAAACGCCGCCATGCAATTTTGCATAATATTCCTGAAGCAGTAAGGATGATCCCGCTGCTGCCGGAGATGAAAAAGAAGTACCATCGTAATAAGCGTAGGCATTATCCGAAGTTCCGATGCAGGAAAAATCAGCAAGTCCAGAGGCCACCACATCCGGTTTTATCCGGCCATCGTCCGTAGGCCCCCNNGTGAGCACTACATCAGAAGGTTGCGTATGCCCGCCGGAAATGGGAAATACGGCTCCAACCGTCAAAATGTTCTTTGCATTTCCATAAGTAGGGATTATATCATATCCATCATTGAAGCTGATTCCGGCAGGTCTGTTACCTGCACTTGCCATGACCCCGCTGGAATTGAAACGGAAATAAGGCTGACCTACAGCAGGCCCGTTTTCTGACCTGTTATTTCCCACTGATTTTACGATGAGGTAGAAGGGAGCATTGTAGGCGATAGAATCCCATACCTGGGCCTCATCGGAATAATACCCGAATTTATAATCCACGGTATCGCCACTATTAGCCCAAAACTCCCAACGATTGGAATCGGTGTTGAAATTCCAGCCTGCGATACTTCCATAAGAATGATTTGATATTAAAAGGTTGGGCGACTCGCCAAGCATCTCTGATAAATGATTGTTGAAATCATAAGCAAGCAACTGCTGGTCACCAAAAGCCATTCCCTTGGCAGAGGGATTTACTCCAGAGGCAATGAGATCTCCGGCAACATGCGTTGAATGATCACTGATACTTGAAGGATTGTCTTTTTGAATTACCCTGCCTCCAAGTTCAACATGGGATGCCCGCACGATCCCTTCGTCCCAAATTGCCATTTTCCCTTTAACGGAGGCGGATGAACCGCTCAGATTCAGATCCGAATTCCCGCCTGGCCAAAGCTGGTTGGTTTTAATGGTGGAAGCTGCATTAATATCAAATACGCCTGTGTATAAAGGGTATCCTTTGGTATCCACTCCTACCAGCATGGCACGCTTACCGTTTTTTCCATTGACCACCAATGGCCATCCCTTCAGTCTTGAGAGCGTNNCCTTCTCCTTGAGGGCCATTACCTGACTGGCCTTCCGGAGAATTGTTTCGTTTGTAATTAGCTGGGCATCAACAGATAGGCTTGCTAGTTGGAATAGGAGCAGCACGAAGAGTACGAACTTAATTTTCCTCATACAATCTTTAAGAATTAAATAGTATTAAAAATACATTTTTTTTCTAACCCTGAACC
>PLCH01000149.1 GCA_003135585.1 Chitinophagaceae bacterium | reverse complement strand
TTCAGGGACTGGGTAATACTCCGGATGGCGTTGTAATGCTCCCGCTCCGTCCTAAAATACCCAAAACTAGAAAAGAAATTGAAGGCATAGTCAAAATAGTTGATCCAAAAGGGCAGGCGCATGTCATGCTGAAAAAAATGAAGATGGTCATTTTCAAATCTTTTGGCAAATGCAATGCTGTCCAGGGAAATGTCTATTCCTGTCACGTCAAACCCCTTTTCAGATAATAGTCTGGAATGACGCCCTTTTCCACAGGCTACGTCAACTATCAAAGCTGAGGGATGTATACGGAGGTGAGCGATAAGCCGGGCTATAAAAGAAGCTGCTTCTTTTTCATCCCTTTCAAAATATAATAGATGATAATAAGGAGAATTGAACCACTCCAGAAACCAATTTTCGGACAGGGGCATGCGAATGAATCTTTTTGACAAAAGTAGGGGAACCCGAGTTAATCACTTTTTAGATTTTTTTACATCCTAAAGGCCTGAACATAATTGAGTTTCATGGCCCATTATATAAATCAGTGCCTTGCAGCCAAACCCTTATTTTTGCATCATATTAAACCTTAACAAAAGTGGCATTGATAAAGAGTATATCCGGCATCAGGGGGACCATTGGCGGAAGACCGGGGGACAATTTGTCTCCTTTGGATATCGTAAAATTTACTGCGGCGTATGGAAGCTGGATCAAGGATAAATATGCAGGGAAAAAAATTGTAATCGGCCGGGATGGACGTATTAGTGGTGAAATGGTCAGGGATTTGGTGGCAAGCACATTGACTGGAATGGGACTGGACGTTGTTGACCTGGGTTTGTCCACCACCCCTACGGTGGAATTGGCTGTTTTGTGGGAGCAGGCTTCGGGAGGAATAATAATTACGGCCAGCCACAATCCTAAAGAATGGAATGCTCTTAAACTGCTTAATAACAAAGGGGAGTTTATCAATGCCGAATATGGAGCTGTTGTGCTTGATAAGGCGAAAAAAGAAGAATTTTTCTTTAGCCCCGTTGACAAATTAGGCCAGTACATCGAAACCAACTCCTATTTGCAACGACACATCAGTGCGGTAGTAAATTATCCTCTTGTCGATGTTAAAGCGATCCGGCAAAAGAAGTATAAAGTGGTGTTGGATGCGATCAATTCAACAGGGGCTTTGTTTATTCCTCCGCTTCTAAGGGAGCTCGGCGTGGAGGAGGTGATTGTTCTTAATGAAGAGGTGAACGGCAGATTTGCCCATAATCCAGAACCCCTGCCGGAAAACCTGGCTGCCTTGAGTTCGGCAGTGCAAAAGTCAAAGGCAAATATGGGCATTGCAGTAGATCCTGATGTAGACAGGCTCTGCTTTGTCTGCGAGGATGGAAGCATGTTCGGGGAGGAATACACGCTGGTGGCAGTAGCGGACTATGTCCTAAGTAAAAAGGCAGGCAATTCGGTGAGTAATATGAGCAGTACCAAAGCCCTTAAAGAAATTACGCTTAAACATGGCGGTCAATATTTTTCATCCGCGGTCGGTGAGGTGAATGTTGTAAACAAAATGAAAGAAGTGAATGCCGTGATCGGTGGCGAGGGAAATGGAGGGATCATTGTTCCTGATCTTCATTTTGGCAGGGATGCGCTGATAGGTATTGGCCTTTTCCTAAGCGCCCTCTCCCAGCATAAAAATGGCATAAAATCATTCAGGGCAAGGTTTCCTGATTATTTTATTTCTAAAAATAAGATTGAATTGCAAAACGGGATCAATGTGAATGAGATCTTTGAAAAGATCAAAAGGAAATATAAAAATCAGCCTGCCAATACGGAGGACGGTCTGAAGATTGAATTTGACAAGGATTGGGTGCATCTGCGAACCTCAAATACAGAGCCCATCATCCGTATTTACGCGGAAAGTAATTTTGAAACAACCGCCAATAATATTGCTTTGCGTTTAATGCAGGATATTAAAGAGTTTATCTGACCCAAAAGCTTCATGCATTATCTTTGCCGCTATGCAAAGAATTTATTTTGATAATGCTGCAACCACATCCCTCGATGCCCAGGTCATGGAAGTCATGATGCCTTATCTTACCGATAAGTTTGGTAATCCTTCTTCTATTTATTCCTATGGAAGAGAAAGCAGGATGGCGATTGAAACAGCAAGAAAATCGGTTGCCAAAATATTAAATGCCCACCCGGCCGAAATATTTTTTACAAGTGGCGGAACAGAAAGCAGCAACACGGCAATCAACGCGGCTGTGAGAGATCTGGGCTGCAGGCATATCATTACGTCTGCCCTGGAGCACCATGCAACTTTGCATACCGTGGAACATTTGCATAAATCAAGCGAAGTTGCTCTGAGCTTTGTCAACATTCTGCCGGATGGCCATATTGACCTCAAAGACCTTGAACGCCTTCTTGCAGGGAGCGAACAAAAATGTCTGGTTACCCTTATGCATGCCAACAATGAGATAGGCAATATGCTCGATATCCATTCAACCGGCGGGTTATGCAAATTATACGGGGCTATTTTTCATTCAGATACCGTTCAAACCGTTGGACACTTTCCATTCGACCTTCGGAACACACCTGTACATTTCATTACAGGGGCAGGACATAAATTTCATGGCCCTAAAGGAGCGGGCTTATTGTACATTAATGAAAATGTTAAGATTCAACCTTATATTCTAGGGGGATCACAGGAACGCAATATGAGGGCCGGAACAGAAAATTTGTACGGGATTGTGGGCTTTGCCAAGGCGCTTGAACTGGCTAATGCAAATTATAAGGTTGAGAGCGGTTACATTATGGATTTAAAACTCTACATGATGGATACCCTGAAGAAACAAATAAAAAATGTTTCCTTCAATGGTGACCCATTGGGGAGAAGCTTGTATACGGTCCTAAGTGTAAGTTTTCCAAAAACCGAAAAGAGTGAGATGATCTTATTTAATCTTGATATCCATCACATCTGTGCATCGGGTGGGAGTGCCTGTACCAGTGGGGTGGAACAAGGCTCCCACGTCATAAGGGCCATTAATAGTAATCCAAACCAGGTAACGGTTCGGTTTTCGTTCAGCAAACACAATACAAAAGAAGAAATCAATATTGTGGTGGATAAGTTAAAAGACTTTATTTAAAAATCGATACCTCTTTCTAAAATACAGCATATGCAAAATCGAATTCCCGGCCTCTTGCTTTCTGTGTATATTTTCCTGCTAGCAGCCTGTCAATCCACCGGTTCGAATAAAAATACCGCCCAGGTCCCTGTTGATTCAGTGGGGATCATTGATCATCCTGCCTGGAGCTACCAGTCCAGCATTTATGAAGTCAACCTGCGCCAATATTCATCGCAAGGGACCTTTAAGGCTTTTGAAAAATCATTGCAAAGGCTGAAAGATATGGGGGTGGGTATATTATGGTTTATGCCTATCAATCCAATTGGACTTGAAGGAAGGAAAAGCAAGTCTTCGGATCTGGGTAGTTATTATGCTGTTCGGGACTATTATGCTGTAAATCCTGAATTTGGCACTATGGAGGACTGGAAAACATTGGTAAAAAAATCCCAGCAAATGGGTTTTAAAGTCATACTGGATTGGGTTCCGAATCATTCCTCCCCTGACAACCCCTGGATCAAAGCCCACCCGGGTTTTTACAAAAAGGACAGCGCAGGGAAACCGGCAATTCCCTTCGATTGGTCTGATACGCGTCAGTTGGATTACGGGAACAGGGAAATGCGCGACAGTATGATGGCTGCCATGAAATTCTGGATAACCGAGAGTAATATTGACGGCTTCCGGTGCGATGTGGCCTGGAATGTGCCGGATGATTTTTGGAAAGAAGCAATCAGCTCGCTTAGAAAAATAAAACCTTTATTCATGCTTGCGGAAGGTGAAAAGCCCGGGCTCAACCTTGCCGGTTTTGATGCAACCTATGCCTGGAGTGTCATGAATGTGGCTTATGGAATAAATTCCGGTAAGTCAACACTTCGCCAACTGGATTCTGTGATCAGTCTGAATGACAGCATTTATCCTAAAAATTCCTTCCACCTTTATTTTACGACCAACCATGATGAGAACAGTTGGAACGCCACAGAATTTGAAAGGTTTGGGGATGGATACAAAACCTTTGCTGTGTGGGCTTTTACAATGAATAAAAGTATTCCGCTTATTTATAGCGGACAGGAAGAACCCAATAAGCGGCGTCTTAAATTTTTTGTGAAAGACACGATCCAATGGAGTAAATATTCGCTGGCTCCCTTTTACAAAACACTCAATACCATTCGCCTTTCAACCCCGGCACTGGCGGCAGACGCAGGATACAAAAAATTAACCACCGGTGTTGATGAGGCAGTATTCAGTTATTTGCGGTCGAAAGACGGACATAAAGTCCTGGTTATACTGAACTTTTCAAAACACCCGCAACAATTCAACATAAAGGATACTGCCATCAACGGTGATACAAAAAATGTTTTTGATTCCACGCTTGAAAAAATGACTACGGACCGTACTTTCAGACTGCAACCCTGGGAATGGCTTGTATTCGATTACGACGCCAAATAATTATCCTCGATTGATTCATTATCTTCGATTGATTGATGCAGTATATTATTGGAATCGATATAGGAACTTCCGGCACGAAGGCCATTGCATATGCCAGAGGGGGGCAGGTCTTAGCCAGCGCCTACCAGTCCTATTCTGCCATTTCCCTTCATCCGGGAGAGCACGAATTGGATCCGGAGCTACTTTTAGAGGCAGTTGTAAAAACCGTGAATGAGGTATTGAAAAAGTCGGAATCCCAATCCAGGGTCTGCGGTTTGAGTTTCAGCTGTGCCATGCACAGCCTCATCGCGGTCGATAAAAACGGAACAGCTTTGACGCGGGCGATGAGCTGGGCAGACCTGCGGAGCAAAGAGTTTGCGGCCAGCCTAAAAAATACAGACATAGGCCGAAATATCTATGAACACACAGGCACTCCTATTCATCCCATGTCGCCCTTATGCAAAATAATGTGGCTGAAAGAAAAAGAGCCCAAGATATTTCAGCATACAGAAAAATTTATTTCCATAAAAGAATATATCTGGTTCAGATTTTTCGGAAAATTTCAGGTGGACTATTCCATTGCATCTGCCACCGGGTTGTTTGATATTTATACATTGAAATGGTATGAGCAGGCGTTACTGACGGCAGGCATCACAAAAAAACATTTATCTGAACCGGTCCCGCCCATACATATTGAGNNGGGCAGTCACGCCGTCCACGAGGGAGAAATGGCTTTAACCATTGGAACCAGTGGTGCCGTAAGAATGATTTCAACCAAACCCAAACACGATCCCCTGGAAAGAATATTTAATTATATTCTCACTGAACAGTTGTATGTTTCAGGCGGGCCGATAAACAATGGGGGGTTTGCGGTGAAGTGGTGGATTGAAAATTTTATAGAAAAGACAGGTTCTTTTTCAGATAATTTGAATTCATATTTAATGGGAGTTTCCTCCATACCCCCTGGTTCAGAAGGATTGATTTTTTTGCCTTATCTTCTTGGAGAAAGGGCGCCCATATGGGACGCCGAAGCAAAGGCTGTTTTTTTTGGCATCCGTTCCATCCACGGATCCCAGCATTTTCTTCGGTCGGTTTTGGAAGGCATTAGCTTTTCACTTTACCAGATTGGTCTTTCTTTAGAAGAAACGATCGGTCCCATAAAAAAAATTTATGCCAGCGGCGGGTTCATTCAATCCCAAGTATGGCTGCAATTGATTGCTGATATTTTCAATAGGGAGGTAAGGGTGACCAGTGAGGCGGATGCCTCGGCGACAGGAGCAGCTATTATGGGATGGTATGCTTTGGGCGAAATAAGCAACCTCCAGGAAACCAGGGAGAGAATGGATTTGTTGCAAACCTATTATCCCAATGAAAATAATCACAAGATTTACATGAAAAATTTTTCAATATTTGCCAGGTTGTATGATAAATTGAAGGATGAGTTTCAGCAATCATTTTAAATTGTAAATATGTCTACCAGAAATTTTTTTTTAATCATCTCTGCTGTATCCATTTTTTCTTTGGAACTCCGCGCTCAGGATAGTATTACCTATGCAGAAAAACTGGGTTTTCCCAAGGGAGCAAAAGTTATTATCCTTCACGTTGATGACGGGGGAATGTCATTCGATTCAAATATGGGTGCTATCGAAGCCATGGAAAAGGGAATGGCTTCTTCGGTAAGTGTCATGATGCCCTGTCCCTGGGNNTCCGAATACAGATGCGGGCCTGCACCTGACACTCACCTCGGAATGGAAGGATTACCGCTGGGGACCGCTAAGCGGTAAATCTAATGTTCCAGGACTGGTGGATGAAGAAGGGGATTTGTGGCCGGATGTAGCAGACGTGGTAAAACATGCCAGCGCAGATGAGGTAGAGACTGAAATTCGCGCGCAGGTCCAGAGAGCTCTTCAAATGGGGTTTCAGCCAACGCATCTTGACTCGCATATGGGTTTTTTGTTCGCGTCTTCGGCTTTTATACAACGGTATATAAAAGTAGGGATGGAATTTAAAATACCTCTTATGTTTCCGGGAGGCCACAATACGCTTATACAGACACAGATGAAAAGTACGGCTGCCACTATGCAAATGACCAGAGAGGTCGGCCAAATGCTTTGGAATGCGGGCTTGCCTGTTCTCGACGATCTGCACAATCTCAGTTATGGTTGGACATTGCCCAAAGGAATGGAGCCAACAAAAGAAAACTGGAGAAAATTCAAAACGCAAAAATATATTGCCTCCCTTAAGACACTGAAACCCGGCATTACCATGGTCATTATGCATTGCACGGATCCCACCGGAGTTTTTCAATATATATCAGATTCAGGTCCTGCAAGGGAGGGGGATCTGGAGGCGATGATGGATCCGGAATTCAAACAATTCCTTGAAAAAGAAGGCATTATCATAACGACCTGGCGGGAATTGAAAAAAAGAAGGGATATTGTCAGGCGGTAGTCGCTCATTCGAAAGTTTGTGTAAAGTTTAATAAATTGAATTTGTACTGCAGCTTAGTGTGGTTTTCCCCACTCACCATTTAAAAATTCTGTTGTTCGCCTTAAATAATCTTGTTCATTTCCCCGACCGAATGGCAAATGAGATGTGTTTGGAGATATCCATAAATGAGCTTTTGAAATACTACGGAATATTTCCCAACCCTGGCTAACCTAGATCCTTGGCCAACATGGAATGAGGAAAAACAATACTCGTATCCGGATTAGTGGAGCGACCATTTCCACGCCTATCCCAAACAATCACACGAAAGTGTTTGGCATACTCGGGGGTAAGAGTTTTCCAATCCTCCCCTGTACGTCCAAAACCATGTAACTGTAAAAGTGGCTCTCCTTGTCCATATTCTTCGTAATAAATTTTAGCACTATTAACCGTTACAAATTTTCCGTTNNCTTTATCTTTCTATAGGCTGATGAAAATTAATGATCGTTTATTCTTTACTACACCGAAACTCCAGTTGTTATATTCTTTTCAACTTCTGAGAGAGTAACGGTTTTGCCAAGTGCACCAAATTCATGTAGATCTCCAAACACCTCTATGCGGATAGATTGATCAATACCGCCTATGCGCAGAGGTTCAAAACCCGTATCCCTGATCAATTCTTCTATCTCTCCATTAATACTTGTGTCAACAGTAGCATAAAACAAGACTGCAGGTTCCGGTTTTTGATNNAGCTTTTGCGAGCTTTACGCCTTTGGGCAACAATTCCGCATGCAACTGCCCGGCTGATTCACTTTGACCTATCTTCTTTACAAAACCTCCTTTGCCATCCGGTGCGATAGGGTTGGACGGGTCAACGATGATTTTTCCTTGGAGTACTCCTTCATATTTATAAAACAATTCTTTTAAAGCATCAAACCAAACAGCCATTATGATGATATCCGCTTCCTTAATTGCAACCCCAATTTCCATTGGTTGAGCCAAGCTTCCCAACTTCTCAGAAAGATTTTTCGCTTTTCCAAAATCCCTGCCGGCGAGTATTACCGAGCGACTATTTCTTATGAGATTGGCTGCTACTACCTGTCCGATTTTGCCAAGGCCAATAATCGCAACTTTTGACTTATTTGTCTTTTCCATTGTTATAAATTTTATTGATTAAATATGATTGGGTTGTATTGTTGAAATGACAATACAAAAATGGCCCAAAGTGGAGGGCTTTGCCAATAAGCTGGTTTAAGAAACAGTCTTAAGATTGCTCAAGGATAGGTAGATTCAACCCAGGTTCCGTTCACTTCGTATCTTGCTCAGAAACTCAGGGGTTATACCCAGGTAAGAAGCGATTTGTATGTTGGGAAGTCGTAATGCAAGTTGTGGATATTGTTCCAGGAAGGCCTGATATCGCTCTTGTGCTGTGGAGCTGATGTTTTGCAAAACGCGGTTTTGCAGCTCAATAAACTTGTTTTCGATTATTACCTTAAAAATACGGTCAATTTTTGAAATTGAACGATATAAGAAATACAAATCCGGTTTTTCAATTTGTAAAATGACTGAAGGCTCGACAGCCTCGATAAATAGTTTACTTGGCNNCTGCCAATGTCAGCGATCCAGTCATTTTCGGCAGCAAATTGTAAATTATGTTCGGCTCCCTTGTTGTCCACACCATACATTCTAAAGCAACCTTCCACAACAAATGAATAGCACTTGCAGGTAAACCCTTCCTGCAAGATCATTTGTCTGCGCTTTATTTTACGCTGTGTTACCCTTGTTTCCAACAATTCTCTTTCCTCCTCATCTAAGGGGAGATAATTTTTAAAATGTTCTATGAGTGGTTGCGATATCAATTTTCTTTAAATAGAAATTTTTTGAGCGATCCACTTAATAGTATTGACGTTAAATAATATCGGCCTTTTATATGTTACCATTGCGTAGTAGACAAAAATCCCAGCAAACTACACAAAACTTAAGATTAAGATGAATTAATAAGTTCGATTGATTCCTTAGACTCAATTCAGGATTTCTTAGAATGAGATATAATACCCCTCTCTACTATTGATAAATTTTTAAATCAGAAAAAAAGCATTCCGTTCCTGCATCGACCCATAAACCAATTGTTCCTGAAGAATTTGCCCCATTTTTCAAATCATTTACAATCAGCGATGGCTGTTGATTGTCGTTTATGAAAAGTTTTGCTTGCATATCTTTTACTACAACCTTCAGCTTTATCCATTCATTCAATTCCATATCCGCATATGATTAATATTCTCCCGGAGCTTCTTTTCCAAGCTTATTGAATTAATAATTTGGGAAAGGAAAGTATTGAATAGAATGATTTCTTCTTATTTGGTTGTTGTCACGAGGTAATAGAATATATTTAAGTAGCATCTGAAAATAATACTACACGATTACCTTGAAAAAAATTACCAAAACAGGCTGTTATGTATTTGCCATCTGCATAATGGCTTTGGGGATCCAACAAATGTTGTTCGGTGAATTCCTGCCAATCTTTATGCCTTTATGGCCGGCCTGGATCCCCGGGCAAAATTTCTGGACTTATTTTTTCGGAGTGTTCCTTATAGTCATTGGCATGACGATCATCCTGGACCTGAAGGCGCGTTTGGCGGCACTTACGTTAGGAGTAGTATCCCTTTTATTATTGGTATTCGTGCATGTGCCTTTCCAAATAACGAATAGCCCCCATTCCCTGCTCGAGTTGGCGGATGCGTTTACGATCCTGGCCATAGCCGGAAGCGCATTCGTCATTGCCGGTCTCGATATTGCCGCCGGGAGCCCCCACTCTGGTTCCAGTACATTGGTCCTCTTGGGCAGTATATTCTTTTCGATTACGC
>PLCH01000444.1 GCA_003135585.1 Chitinophagaceae bacterium | reverse complement strand
CGCTTTAATAAAGTGGCGAATATCATTGGGCAATCTATGCAGTACCATCCTCACGGGGATGCCTCTATCGGTGAAGCCCTGGTAAATATGGGGCAAAAGGACCTGATGGTAGAAACCCAGGGTAACTGGGGAGATACAAGGACCGGCGATGAGGCAGCCGCTGCCCGCTATATTGAAGCCCGGTTAAGCAAGTTTGCCCTTGAGGTCGCTTTCAATGCTAAAACTACATCCTGGCAGTTGAGCTACGATGGACGGAAAAATGAACCCATTACCCTGCCTATGAAATTTCCCCTTTTATTAGCGCATGGCGCGGAGGGAATAGCTGTCGGACTTGCAACAAAAATTCTACCCCATAATTTCTGCGAATTGTGTGAAGCATCCGTCAAACAGCTAAGGGGCAAAAAATTCGAACTCATGCCGGATTTTCTTACCGGAGGTATGATCGACACAACAAATTACAACGATGGCCGCCGGGGTGGTAAAATAAGGGTGAGGTCCCATATTGAGGAGCTGGATAAAAAAACACTGATAATCAGGGATGTGCCTTATGGAATTACGACCACACAAATGATCGATTCTATTATCAAGGCTAATGAACAAGGTAAGATCAGAATAAAAAAAGTAACGGATAACACCGCCGCCCAGGTTGAAGTACAGGTCGACCTTGCACCTGGAATATCGCCGGATATTACGATTGATGCCTTATATGCATTTACCGATTGTGAAGTGAGTATTTCCCCGAATGCCTGCGTGATCAGGGATCAGAAACCTGAATTCCCAGGTGTCCTTGAATTATTAAAGATATCGGTAGAGAACACCAAAGAACTGCTGAAAAAGGAGTTGGATATTAAACTCAGCGAATTACTGGATAAATGGCATACCACTTCTTTGGAAAAAATATTTTTCGAGAAAAAAATCTATAAGGAGCTGGAGAAGAAACATGAGACCTGGGAAAAAGTGTTGGATGCCATTGCAAAGGCTTTTGAACCTTTTCGAAAACAATTGAAAAAAAATATCAGCAGGGAAGATATATTAAAGCTTACTGAAAAACCGGTTAGAAGGATTTACAGGTTGGATATTGACGAACTAAACGAGCAGATCAAGGGACTGGAAGCGGAGATCAAACAAGTCCGTCAAGACCTTAATAACCTGGTCGACTTTGCAGTAAATTATTACGAGAACCTTTTAAAGAAATACGGAAAAGGAAGGGAACGCAAAGCAGAAATCAAATTGTTTGAAGCCATTCAAGCCAAACAGGTAGCCATCGCAAATACGAAACTTTTTGTGAACCGCGCAGACGGTTTTATCGGAACAGGATTAAAAAAGGATGAATTTGTCGCGGATTGTTCTGATCTTGATGATATTATTGCTTTTACCAAAGCCGGTAAAATGAAAGTCGTAAAAGTGGCAGATAAGACTTTTATCGGAAAAGATATCATCCATGTGGGTATATTTCAAAAAAATGACGAGAGGACTACCTACAATATGATCTATTCGGATGGCAAGACAGGCATGTCATATGGTAAACGTTTCAATGTGACCGGTGTTACAAGGGACAAAGAATATGATTTGACAAAAGGAGAAGAAAAGAGCAAGGTCCATTATTTATCTGTCAATCCCAATGGCGAAGCCGAGGTGGTTAGAATTATTCTGAGCCCGAATTGCTCGGCCCGGATCAAGGAGTTTGATTTTAATTTTGGTGAAATGGAGATCAAATGCCGGGGCAGTATGGGCAATCAGGTTACCAAATACCCGATCAGAACCGTTAAGTTCAAAGAAGCCGGTAAATCAACGCTAAGTGGCAGGAAACTTTGGTTCGATGATACTTTTGGCAGACTGAATACAGAAGAAAAAGGCCAGGCGCTGGGTAGTTTTGAGGGAGATGACAAGATACTGGTAATTTATGATGATGGCAGCTATGAGATTACAGATCAGGAATTGACCCAGCGGTTTGAATCCGAAAAGGTCTGGCTAATTGAAAAATTCAACCCCGAAAAAATTATAACGGCAGTTTACCTAGAAAACGAAAAACTGCAATATAATATCAAACGATTTAAGATAGAAACCACCACCCTTCATAACAAATTTTCATTCATAAAGGAAGGGGAAGGCAACAGGCTGGAAACAGTTACTACACAGGATGATCCGGTTCTTGTGGTTCAATCGGGCAGGGGTTCAAAGATTCGAAAAGCAAAAATCAAGGTTGTGAAAATGGTTGATGTGATGGGTTGGAAGGCCGTTGGATCGAAACTGGTGGATTTCACCAAGAGTACGGAGATGGAATGGGAAAAAAGGGCAGGAGATAAGAAACAAGCCGAATTGTTTGACTGATTCCAGGTTCTAATTCGGTTTTTTTCGTCTAAACCTCACTGTAGCATTGCCTTTAAAATCGCTGCTCATAAATACTTCGTAGCGGTTATCCCCGTCATTTACCACCATAAGGGCTGTATTAGGGGGATACTTGCCAAGATTTTCCGCAAACATACTGACTTCGTTGAATTCTCTGAGGCTATCCATTCTCACGTAAATATTAAAGGCTCTTTCGGTTAATTCCTGGTGCGCCAACAACAGTTTATTGTTAAGAAAAATAGAAATACTGTCACCATCTACAATACCGTTATCGTAAAAACTGAGCCTCACCGAATCGGATGATATTTCCAAATCCTTGCCCAGAACCGGTTTCCTTTTCTTAAATGATTCATTTATCTTGATAATATCTTCCCGGACAGGGGATATCGGCGCGCCAACCACCACAGGGGTCTTTGTCGGGATCCGGGTCTGTGTGTCAACAATTTCCTTTTTTAAAACGGGAGATTCTGTCTCGGCGACCTTTTTTTCATTTTCATCCGAAACATAGTCCGCCGCCTGCGATTTCCAGAATTGTTTGGAAGCCGAGAAGTTTTTTAGGAGGCTGTCCTGGCTTTGGTCCTCCGTATATAAGGTGTAATGAACCCGCAGATCGGGACAGGTGTATTCATACTTCTTATCCCGTACAAAATAGCCTGTCAGAGAGCTTTTTACTCTTGAAGCAATCATAGTTCCGTAAAAGCTAGTAATGCAATCGACGCTGTTTACGGTTGAATTGGTATTGAAATAAATAATAGGAATATTCTTGATGATAATTTCTCTTGTGGCCGGATTGTAGGAACCCCTAACAAGAAAACTCTGGTATATATCTTTAAAATAATAACCAAAAAAGCCTCTCACCTCATTGCCCTTTTGCTGGATAATAAGTTCGGTAAGGTAATTGTTATGAAGCCCTGCAATTTCGACATTTGCCTGGCCGTACCAATAACCGGTAACTTTTTGCGCATGGGAGGAATAAAACTCAAAAAGGACAATGATAAAGAGAATTCTTTTCATGGTATACGAAGATAGAGAAAAAATTAGGCCAATGTTGAAAGCATCAAATAGAAGAACGAAATACGATTTGTATTAGTATTTGGTCTTTCCTTTTTTGCTCTTTATTTAAGGTATCTTTTCATCTCCCGTTCAGTATCTCGCTGTTTGAGGGTCTCCCGCTTGTCGAACAATTTCTTTCCTTTTCCCAGACCTATCTCCAATTTGGCAAATCCTTTTTCATTAAAAAAGATACGCAAAGGGACGATGGTATAACCCTTCTCTTTTATCTTATTTTCTAGTTTTCTCAATTCCCTTTTGTTTAACAA
>PLCH01000284.1 GCA_003135585.1 Chitinophagaceae bacterium | reverse complement strand
ACTTTCAGTTTCATCAACGAAAAAAATGAAAAAGTATGGGTTAAATTCCATTTCAAAACTGCACAGGGCATTAAGAATTTTGTCAACGATGAAGCAGTTAGAATGAAAGGAGTAGACCCGGATTTTGCGCAGCGGGATTTGGTGGAAGCCATTGACAGGGGCGATTTGCCAAAATGGAACGTAAAGATTCAATTAATGACCCTTGACCGGGCTAAATCGCATCCCTTCAATCCTTTCGATTTAACAAAAACTTGGTCACAGAAAGAATTCCCATTGATTGATGTGGGAATTTTGGAATTAAACGAAAATCCCAAAAACTACTTTGCGGAAGTAGAACAGGCCGCCTTTGCGCCTGCGCACGTGGTGGATGGCATCAGCTATTCTCCGGATAAAATGCTACAGGGCCGATTGCTTTCTTATCCCGATGCACACCGCCATCGCCTTGGCGTAAACTATGAACAGATTCCAGTTAATAAATGTCCCTAGGCCGTGAATAATTATGAGAGAGACGGTCAGATGCGTGTTGATGGAAATGGAGAAAGCAATCCGAATTATTATCCGAATAGTTTCGACGAGATAAAAATTGACGAGAAATATAAGGGTTATTCCTATTGAATTGGATTCACTAGTGGGCGACTGGTACGACCGGAATGGTCCAGGGGAAAATGACCATTATTCACAACCTGGTATATTTTACCGGGAAGTTGTAAGTGAGTATGACAGGAAAAACCTGGTGAGCAATATTATTGGAGCCATGAGCGGGATCAGTGGGCCAAAAAGGGATGAAATCCTCAACAGACAATTGTGTCATTTTTTCCGTGCTGATATAGGACTGGGAATGGCCGTTGCCCAAGGCCTGGGAATAAATGTTGAAAAGGCTATGCCGCAACAACATATCCTGAAAACTAACGCAACTGTATAAGCGGTAATTTTGCTTGTTTTGATTGATAAAAGCTATCCTTTTGAGGGTAGCTTTATTTACTCCTCCAGGATGACTTTGTTTTTGCCTATTTTCAATTTATGTCCCACACCTATTTTCAGGGAATAATTCTCCTTCACATGGCCGACAGGAAAATTAAAGCAAACAGGGAAATCATATCGTTTCACCATATCGTGAATGATTTCATAGGCTGACTTTCCGAAGGGACGCTCAGTGTCCTTATTCTCCGAGAAACTGCCCACAATCAATCCCCCCAATTTATCAAATTTTCCAGCCCGGCTGAGCTGATAGAGCATCCTGTCAATATTGTATAAATATTCGCCCGTATCTTCCAGGAACAGTATCTTTCCCTTTGTTTTGACATCTGAGGAAGTTCCAGCCAGGTGAGCCAATAGAGCGAGATTTCCTCCAAACAATTCCCCGATAATCTCACCCTTTTTGTTCAATTCGTGCGCACTCATCTGATATTTCAGTTTACGGCCTTCCAATGCATTTCTGAAGGATTGCAGAAATCCATCTGCGTATTCTTCGCTGTTAAAAGCAGCAGCCATCGGAGCATGCAAGCTTGCAATTTTATAATGGGAGTATATATGAGAGTGAAGTATCGTAATATCACTAAAGCCAATGATCCACTTGGGTGATTTTTGGAAATTCTTAAAATCGATCGAATCAATAATTCTTCCTGTTCCGTATCCGCCACGGGCGCATAAGATGGCTTTTACATCGTCGTCATCAAGCATTTGCTGGAAATCCTCCAGTCTTTCTTTATCTGTGCCGGAGAAATAATTCTGGGAATCACTTCCTACTGTTTTGCCGGTTTTGATTGCATATCCCCATTCCTGCAAAGTATTGATGCAGGATTGGGCCTTATCCAATGACATGTAACCTGCAGGGCAAACAAGCCCAATGGTATCACCCTTTTGCAGATATGGAGGAATTCTGACCATGATTAAGTTTTATCCTACCGGTTGGCAATTATTTTCCCAACCAATTCCGGCAATTAAGCTATTCTTCCCTGAATACAACCTTATCAGCAGAGACTTCCAGCCGGTAGATCCCTCCACATTTGAAGGCATAATTTTCGATCTGGTGCCCCACCGGAAAATCAAAACAAACCGGGTAACTGTATTCTTTTACCTTTTCCAATACTATATCATAAATGGTTTTCCCAAATTCTTCTCCGGGGTCGTCGGGCTTTATTTTGAAAGCGCCAATAATAAGTCCTTTCAACCCATCCAATTTCCTGGTGCGTTTCAGGTTCCAGAACATACGGTCAATCGCATATAAATATTCGTCCGTATCCTCAACAAATATAATTTTTCCATCCGTTTTGATATCTGATTTTGTACCTGCCAATGATTCAATTGTACTCAGATTACCGCCTATCAGCTCTCCCGATGCGTTTCCCTGTTTATTCTTTTCATTTGGAAAAACAGGATATTCTATTTTCTCCCCCATCAATGCCTGTTTAATGGATAAGATTGCTGACTTCTGAACGGGTACTGCATTGTTCCAATCATCCGGAAAACTGTTACACATCTTTGAATGAAGGGACGCAATTCTAAAATTGCGGTTAAGATGACTATGAAAAACGGTTATATCACTAAAACCAATGATCCATTTGGGCAGGGTAATAAATTGCTCCCATCGCAATTCATCAATGATGCGGACAGCTCCATACCCGCCTCTCGCACAAAGGATGGCTTTTATTGCGGAATCATCCAGCATTGATTGCAAATCTTTTGTACGCTCCTCATCGGTCCCGCCAAAAGTAAAATCCTTTTGCCCAATGGTAGCTCCGATCATGGTTTTAAATCCCCAACTTTCTATTAATCCTAGTGCCGGAAGGATATCCCTCTCGGTGATAGC
>PLCH01000403.1 GCA_003135585.1 Chitinophagaceae bacterium | reverse complement strand
TGTAAAGACCAGGCAAATAGTTATCAGTTATAAAAAGGATAGCAGCCTTTTGCATCTGGCCCTGACAGCTTATTACACTCGCCATGGACCTGTAATGGGCAGCCGTAACGGGAAATGGTTAAGCCTGAAGGAATATAACCGCTCGATCAACGCACTCTTGGAAGCCTGGCTTATCACCAAGGCAAAAAACTNNTGATAAGGGAAATATCGCCTACTGGCATGGCAATTTTATGCCTAAACGTAACCCTTCCCTGGATTGGTCCCTCCCTGTGAAGGGCGAAATCCCTGCCACCGAATGGCAGGGAATCCATAGTTTAGATGAGATCGTACATATTTATAACCCCGCCAGCGGTTGGATTCAGAATTGTAATTCGACTCCTTTTTCAGCTGCCGGCAGCAGCAGTCCAGTAAGCACAGCTTATCCGGCTTATATGGCCCCCGATGATCAAAACCCCCGTGCCATCAATGCCATGAGGTTACTCGGCAAAGAAAATAATTTTACAATTGATAAATTGATTGCTGTCGGCTATGACCACCATCTTTCTGCATTCGATATATTGTTACCGGGCCTTTTTAAAGCCTACAGGGAAGATTCCTTGTCCGGTTCAATAAGAAAATATTTGGATGAACCCATGCAGTCCCTGAAATTATGGGACAGAAATGCGTCGATTTCTTCTATACCGACAACCTTGGCGGTCTGGTGGGCAAATAAGTTGGCGCATCGTTTACCGGAATTAAAATCCGCTGTGCAGTATAGTAATGCAGTCGGCCGGCTAAATGAAATGCTGATGATCACAAGCAGCAAAGAAAAGATGGATGACTTTGAAGCCGTCGTAAATGAACTCGGGAAACGATATGGATCCTGGAAAATTGCATGGGGGGAAATAAACAGGTACCAGCGAAACACCGGGGGCGTGACTGAAAAATTTGATGATCTTCTGCCCAGCCTTCCGGTTGGTCTTTGTTCATCAAGATGGGGATCCCTGCCAGCATTTGAAAGCCGTCCTTTTCCCGGCACTAAAAATTTCTATGGGGTTTCCGGTAATAGTTTTATAGCAGCCGTTGAATTTGGAAAAAGGCTGAAAGCAAAATCCATTGTGACGGGAGGCCAGAGCAATGATCCGGGATCTCCACATTTTATGGATCAGGCTTCCAGGTATCTGGAAGGAAAATTCAAAGATGTTTTATTTTATAAGGAGGACCTGATGAAACAAATCGAAAAAAAATATCACCCGGGAGAATGACCCTATGAACATTAGAAAAAATGGATTTGGTTCTTGTCTTCTTTTGACCGGGATTTTTTTTTCCTGTTCTCAAGACAATTTCGCGCAGCATGCCTATTATCTAAACTCAGCCGGGGATGACAATCATCCGGGAACCAAAGAAAACCCCTGGAAAACGATTGGGCAATTAAACAAAACAAATTTGAAGCCGGGTGATACCGTTTATTTTGAAGGTTCCCAGTCATTTGAGGGGAGCATTTTACTGGACGCAACCAAACATGGGATGCCGGGTCTGCCAATTGTAATCACCTCTGCGGGGATTGGGAGCGCTCAGATCCATTCCGGAAAGCAAACAGCCCTAAGGCTAAGTCACACAAGCCATATAGTTATCCTAAGGCTTTGCTTTTCAGGCGATGGACGCAAGCAAGGAAATCTAAAAGACGGAGTCATAATTTCCAGCAGCAGCGATGTCAGGATGGACAGCATTGCCATACAGGGATACCAGAAAGCTGGACTACTTATTTTTTCATCTTCCAATATAACCATCCGTAATGTTTATGCGCACGAAAACGGGTTTGCCGGTATTTACATTATCGGGGAACATTCAAAAGAAGATTGTAAAAACATTTACATTGGATATTGTAGGGCAGAGAATAATCCGGGCGACCCCACGATGTTGGATAATCATAGCGGGAATGGAATTCTTGCCGGGTTTTGCAAAAATGTCCTTATTGAATATTCAGTGGCCACCAATAATGGATGGGATATGCCCAGAACAGGCAATGGCCCCGTTCGGATCTGGGCCTATGAAGCCGATAGTGTTGTTATCCAGCACTGCATTTCCTATCGAAACAAAACTTCTCGGGGGGGCGGTGACGGGGGAGGCTTTGATCTGGACGGTGGGATCACCCACTCCCTGATCCAGTATTGTCTTTCCTACGAGAATCAGGGAAGCGGATTTGGTATTTTTCAGTACGCCGGCGCCAGCGATTGGCATGATAATACCATTCGCTATAATATCAGTGAAAATGATGGAAATATTTCCGCTGCAGGGGCTTCGGTTTTTATCTGGAACAGCTCAAGGGACAATAAACAATTTAAGAATTGCTTCTTTTATAACAATACCATTTATAACGACTCGGGTGCTGTCATCAGTTACGACGGGCAAAGCGAGCATGCAGGATTTCATTTTTACAATAATATATTCGTTGCAAAAAGTATTCTCATCAAAGGCAGGGAAATCGGCAGTGTTTTTTTAGGCAATGACTGGTATAGTATCCAGTGCGGCTTTTATTGCGATGGTTTGAAAGATTTTAGAAAATGGGCTTTGTCAAAGGGCTGGGAGCAATTCAGGGGTAGGTTGGTGGGTCTTAACGTAAATCCGGGCTTTAAGAACCGCGGGAAATCGGTCTTTGTATCTCCCCCTAAGCTAAAATATTTTGATAAATACAGCATTCCGGGTAGTTCAGTCCTGAGGACCAGTGGGCTGGACCTGGAAGCCTTATTTGGGATAAAAACGGGTAAGGAGGATTTCCTGCAAAAAACAGCTCCCCCCAACGGAATTGGTGCTNNCCCTTTGTTTAGTCCTGGCACCCGAAGCCGCGCTTATTCTATAATCCTTAAAATATGCAACTCATGAAAGTCTTACAAGTAAGTTTGATTTTATTCTTGTCCGCCTTTGTTTCTATGAACGGCCAGTCTCAGCGCTCTCAACGCATTAGGTTAATGGAAGGAAGCCTTGCCAGTTTAAGAGGTGAAAAAGAGATCAATATTGAATTCGCCTACGACAATATCAGGGTAGGCAAATACGACAAAGAAGAGGATTACGTAAACAAATTGAAAGAAGACTATAACAGGAAAGAGCCAGGCAGGGGTGATTCCTGGGCGAAGTATTGGTATGATGACAGGCACGCGAAGTACGAGCCGCAATTCGAGGAATGGTTTGAAAAGTACAATGAAATGAAACAAAGCTCCAAAGCGAAATATACCCTGATTTTCAAGACCACTTTTATAGAGCCGGGTTTCAATGTGGGTATCATGAGGAAAAGTGCCTACATCAATGCCGAAGTCTGGATCGTGGAAACGGCAAATAAAAATAATGTGATTGCAAAGATTTCAATTGAAAAAGCACCGGGAAGNNCCCTTGCAAGGTTCATAAAGGATAAATCATAATTCCAAAATCAAAGGGATTTCTCCGCGCTTTCAGTGACGGGGAAATCCCCTGTAATAAATGTGCCTTTGAATTTCAGGCATACCGTCTCATTATTTAAAAGACTGGCCACTACCTGTATTTCTCCCGTTTCATCCATCTTATATTTCAATTCTGCCTGAATGATCGTGTTTATTCGGGGATCAATGACCGACAAAAATTTAGCCTGGTCCGATTTTACAAGTCTGGTTGTCCGCCCGATAACCGACTCGGTGATTTCTTTTACCATTTGCAACATGCAGACCCCCGGGACCACGGGGATACCCGGGAAATGGCCATCGAAGATGGCGTGAAATGGATTGATTTCCAGCCGTGCATTTATCGCCTCCTCCGAGGCCTGAATCGATTGAATGGTAAAAAAATTACCTAATAACATTTTCAAACCGTTTTAAACCGATGGTAAATTTGAAATTCTTATGTGATATTCCTATTGTATCGGGAATGCCATTCCTGTAATCCTGCATGAGGGCTATCACCACAGGTTTTTTTTGGGAGGCTTTCTCCATTCTCAACAGCTGCGTGCAGGCGGGATCCGTGATATAATAATTGACCCCCTTCTCCTGTGGAAATGCGAAATAGTTGTACTGACTGTCTTTGAGAATAAAAGCCTTTGCAGGTTCAGTATGGAGCAGTAAGACCAGCTCAAAATCCTTTCGCAAGGTCTTTATAACAGATTTTTTATCCAGTTGATCCATTATGTAAAATACCTTAAAACCATTGTCTGCAGAAAATTCAAAATCAAAAAACTTAAAACCCATTTCATTGGAAAATACGATCCTAAGACTGCTATCGGGCATGGTTTTAAATAGTAATATCCCGGTTATTTGTTTTCCAGTCACACTAACCTGGGTTTTATATAAAGTTGAAATAAAAAGAGGTTTGAATTTCTGCACACAGGTCACGTCACCCATGGTCTTCTGCAGCTTTTTATAAGGTGAAAGGCAGGCAATCAGCAAAAAACAAAAACTATTGAAAACTAAATAACGCATCAGGAATTGAAATATTTATTTCCCGGTTATAGAAATGGATGAGGGTGCTATCCCCGGATAGTTCATACATCTCGATGGCAGCTGCCGAATAATCCTTTTTATCAATTTTTATGTCGATATGCTTAAGCAAATCTTTCAGCTGGGTTCCCACCGGTGTCAGTTCAACCAGATAATCCTGGTTATTTTCAAAAACTTTTACCCGGAAATCAGGATTATGTAAAGTTGTACCCTTNNGTCAATAATTAATTCATTTATTTGTTTTAAAAGTTTATTAGAGCCGGCGGAAATCTTATTTTCTTTCTGGCCGTCTTTTATGAACAGCTTGTTATTGTTGATGATCACCAGGTAGGGAAAGGGCTGTTCGTATTCCATCCTTACCAGTTTATCTTTTTTGAACCAGAATTTCCCTTTTGAAACAATTTTTTCAGATAACATGCTCAGGTTTTTTTCCTGCACAAAATCGCTTTTCACAGAATGAATCTTTTCCGAAGCGGCTGAGAATTGTTGGTTAAATACCCTAAGATCCGTCAAAGCCCCATACCCGGGATGTTGGGCTTGCAGGGAAAACCTTAAAAAACAGCAGGTCAAGTACAAGACTGACTTAGGCATAGGGGTCCAATTTAAGCAATTTATCAAGGCGTACTATTTCATATCCGTCTCTTGCCGCAAGCCGGATAAACTCCGGAAGAACAGCCAAGGTTGTTTTGCTGGTATCATGGAAAAGGATAACCGCTCCTGGCCGCAGGGAACCGAGGATTTTTTGCAACATTTTTTTCTCATCCTTAATAACCGTATCCATGG
>PLCH01000651.1 GCA_003135585.1 Chitinophagaceae bacterium | reverse complement strand
CAGGATGTTTTTCAAGTAAAGGTGAAGCAAGAAAAATGATCCAAAATGGGGGTGTCAGTATAAACAAACAAAAAGTGGAAGAGATCAACTTTCAAGTCTCCGGCTCCAATTTATTATTTGATCGGTATATTCTGGTACAAAAAGGAAGAAAAACATATTTCCTGGTCGACACCAAATGACCAGCGGTTGTAAACCCCCGGTCCAGAATTTTTTTCCCAAACAGATAGGGCTGCTTTTACAAGTTTGAAAACAACTTTGAAAATAGGCTTGCGTTATCTTTCAACCATTTGAAAATCCAACTCTTTTAGATGTCAGCCAGTCAATTTATCCTTCTCCCAAAATTTTTTCGTCAGATAGAAAACTACAATTCCCCCGGATGCAAGAAAAAGTCCGAACAGGGCCATTACGCCCGTGGAGTAAAAAATGAATAACCAAATAAAAACAGAGAATATTACGGGTAAGGGGTACAACCACATTTTGAAAGGAAGGTCCTTTGTTCCGTTCCGGTTCCTCAAGATGACAACACCGATTGCCTGCGCAATGAATTGTACAAGTATGCGCATAGCCAGAATGCCATCAATTGCATATTTCATTTTGAAGAACAGACTAAAAATAAACCCCAGTAACCCCAAAAACAATAAGGAAACATAGGGAAAATTCCTTGTGGGATGGAGTCTTGCAAATATCTTAAAAAAGGAGCCATCCTTTGCTGCAGCATAAGGGACCCGGCTGTAGCCAAGCGTTGATGAAAACAAAGAGGCAAAGGCCACAATCAGTATCAGAACAGTAGCGACGGCCGCCGCATTTTTCCCGGATACTTTATTTATAAATTCACTCACCACATATTTGTTTTTCATTGCTTCCTGCCATGGAATGACGCTGGTCACGCTCAAATTCATTGCCAGGTATAAAAAGGTGATACCGACTACAGAAATCAGGATACTCCGGGGAATATTCTTACCTGGGTTCTTGATTTCACTACCCAGATGACATACATTGTAATATCCTAAAAAGCTGTAGATGGTTTTAACCGAAGCCTGTCCCAATAAAACAAAAAAAAGCTGATTAAGGACCAAATTATCATTGATGTGTTTCAACGGGTCAAGCATTCGGCCATTTAAAAAACCACCGGTAATAATCCAGGCGAAAATAACAATCACGCAAATCCACAAAACAACACTTAATTTCCCGATATCTTCTATCTTCCGGTAAAGCAAGAACACCACTAAAATAACGATGGATCCGGAAACGATTTTGCTGACCCAAAACTCCAAGGGAACAAAAAAGCTGAGGTATTCAGCAAAGCCAATTGCCGCCGATGCCATGACAAGCGGAGCCTGAATCAGCGTCTGCCACACATATAAAAAGGATAATAACTTTCCCCAGCTTTTTTCACCATAGGCAATCTTCAGGAAATTGTAGCTTCCTCCCGCCAAGGGATATGCTGCTCCCAATTCGCTCCAGATTAAAGCATCTGTTAAGGACAGGAAAGCTCCGATAAACCAGGCGTAAAGAAAAAAAGGGCCTCCCGCAATATGGATTACCAGATACAATACTACAAAAGGGCCTATCCCCACCATGTCAATCATGTTGATGGATGTTGCCTGTAACAAACTTATATTTCTTTTTAACTCCGGGGAAGCTGCTGGCATCTAATGGCTATTTACTTTAATGCTTCGGTCTGTCTAATTCCCGGTAAACCTTTCGATACCCTCTACCAGCAAATCTAAATTTTTCGTAGTAGTATAAACATTGGGTGTTATTCTTACCCCGTGAATATTTTCCCATTCAATTCCCACGCTGTGTATTTTGTAATTGTTGAAAAGAAAGGTCTCCAATTCAGCAGGTTTTTTGCCTTCCACGCTCACCAGGCCGATTGCACAACCAAATCCCCTTTTCATGGATGTGCCCAGTTTCACCTTTGGAATCGCCTTTACTTTTTCCATCCAATAATTCTTTAGGTACCAAAGGCGCAGTTCTTTTCGCTGAGGGCCGATCATATCATAAAATTCAATGGCTTTCCCTGTTGCCTGCTCAATAAAAAAGGGCCGGGTCCCAAGGTTTTCAAACTTTCGTATATCCTCACTTTTGGGATCCGCAGAAGCAAAAAGGGGATACAAATTCTTAATCTTGCTTTTTCTGACATATAATAATCCCGTCCCGATACAGGCTGCAAGCCATTTGTGTAGGCTCGTTCCAAAATAATCACAATCCAAATCAGGAACAGCAAACTCAAAATGGGCAAGGCTATGTGCACCGTCTACAAGAACTTCAATGCCGCGCAGGTGGGCAGCAGTCGCAATTTTTTTAACAGGTAAGATCTGCCCGTTCCAATTGATGACATGGGTGATATGTACCAGTTTCGTTTTCGGAGTAAACGCTTTTACATACTCATCTGCGAGATATTCATTGTCTTCACTTGGTAATTCGAGGTTGATCCATACCAGCTTAATGCCGTCGCGCAACTCCCTTTGCTTCCAGGCATTGATCATATTGGGATAATCCTGCTTACTAAGAACTACTTCATCTCCTGGTTTCAATGTCAAGCCAAATATCACTGTTTCCAATGCCTCAGAAGCACTGCGGTGAATGGCAATTTCTTCTTCAGAAGTACCAGCCAGTTTAGCCAGGTTTTGCCGAAGAGGCTCACGGCCCTGGTCCAATATTCGCCACATGTAATAACTGGGCGCCTCATTGGAGAGGTCGAGGTATCGCTTTACTGCCTCCTGAACAATTTTTGGAGAAGGTGAAACTCCCCCATTGTTCAAGTTGATAAGGCTAGCGGAAACGGTGAAGGATTCCTGCACGTAGTACCAAAAATCTTCGTCACTGGACAATTGTTCAGGCGAACGGTCTCCAATCCTCACAAGTGCTTTGTTTAGGTTGCGACCCCATGCACTTTGTGTCATAGAAGTAAAAAACGCTGCAGTTGACAAATACCCGAACGAATTTAAAAAGGAGCGGCGATTGAATGCAGTCATGAGGGTTATTTAGAAT
>PLCH01000336.1 GCA_003135585.1 Chitinophagaceae bacterium | reverse complement strand
CTCCCTGCAGTTGATCAAAGGCATGAGCGCACTGGGATATAAAAAGATTGTTACCACCCCACACGTGATTTGGGAAATGTTTAAGAATACACCCCAAATTATCAGGGCTGGTCGCGAAGCGGTAAAAATGCGTTTGGCGGAGGCCAATGTATCGATGGAATTTTCTGCTGCCGCTGAATATTTTATGGATGAACATTTTGAGGAGATGCTCAGGAAAGATGAACCCCTTCTTACTTTGAAAGACAACCTCATCCTGGTTGAATTTTCTTTTGTCGGTCAACCGGTCAGGGTAAAGGAAATTTTGTTTGAACTTCAAATCAAGGGATACCAGCCGGTCATCGCCCATCCGGAACGATACATGTATTTCAACAGCCACAAAAACTGGTATGATGAAATGAAAGATCTGGGTTGTCTCTTCCAGCTGAATCTCCTTTCCATAACCGGTTATTATGGGAAGGCCCCAGCGGAATTAGCCCAATACCTGATCCGCAAAAAATATATTAACCTGATTGGAACGGATCTGCATAATGATTATCATCTTAAAATGCTGAGAACTTCCGCCGGCCCCATTCAGGATATGGTCATGAAATTGCTTGATTCGGGAATGATCCAAAATCCTGGAATGTAGACGGGTATGAAATAAGCGTGATCTCCTCTTAACAAACCATCCTCTTTAATTTTCTTTAAAAGTATGAATGCGTTTACCATAAAAGACCTGGAGAATTTATCCGGGATAAAAGCCCATACCATCAGGATATGGGAGCAGCGTTATTCTTTTCTAAAACCGATGCGCACCGTAACAAACATCCGTTACTACAGTAACCAGGAGCTTAAGACAATCCTGAACATCTCCCTGCTTCACAAATACGGGTTTAAGATTTCGCAAATTGATAAAATGAACGAGCAGGGTGTAAAAGAAAAAATTATATCGCTGTCCACGACGGAAGCCCAGCAGGAACGAATCGTGCTTGAGCTTATCAAGTACATGATTGACCTTGATATGGAAAAATTTGAAACCGTGGTTGATAACTATATTAAAACCCGTGGAATTGATAAAACGATTACCCAGATTATTTTTCTTTTCCTGGACCGCATCGGGATACTGTGGTGCACCAATCATATTCATCCCACCCAGGAGCATCTTGTATCTAATATTATCAGACAAAAGTTGATTGTTGGTATTGAAGGAGTGGTAACGCACCTGTCCGTTAATAAGACCGTTTTACTTTTTTTACCCGAAGGGGAACACCACGAAATGGGGCTTTTATATATGCACTACNNAAAGTAATCTATTTGGGAGCCAATTCCCCCTTGAAGGATATCGAATTTGTTTGTAAGATTAAAAAACCTGATTTCTTATATACCCATCTTACCTGTATTGCCGGAAATTTTAGCTTTGATAAATTTCTTTTGCAGATCCATCAATCCATTCCTGGAGTTTCTCTTGCAGTTTCAGGCAAATTAGCCCAGACCCACCTTCACAAAACTCCTCCAAACGTTCATTTCAAGCGGACCATATCTGAGGTCCTGGAATTTGTTACCGGCTTGTAAACCATTTTCATTTTTTTTTCGTACTTCCTTTTAAGAGAACCTTAAGCAGTCGTTTCCTAAGCAATCTCTCTTTAAATCATTGTTATTTTTTGTGCTGGAAAAGGGCGAAAAGCGTTTTATTCTCTTTTTTGTTTAAATTTGTGATATTNNTGTATCGGGGGCATGGCAATTTTAGATTTTAACGAATATTTGGTCAACAATGCAGAGTTTTTAAAACCCTTTGCAATTACATTAACACGGGATTCTGAAGCGGCAAAGGATCTTTTTCAGGAAACCCTTTACCGGGCATTGGCCAACAAGGAAAAATACAATGTCGGAACGAATATGAAAGCATGGTTATACACGATCATGCGGAATATTTTTATCAATAATTACCGCCGGAAAACAAAACAGCACACAATTTTTGACAGTACACCCAATGAATTCTTAATAAATCAAAAGCAGGTCGTTATCAATGATACGGCGGAAGGCAATTTGCGAATAAAAGACATCCAGGCATCGATTCATAATTTGCCTGAAATTTTCAGGAACCCGTTTCTTTTATATTTTGACGGATTCAAATACAACGAAATTGCCGATATGTTAAGAGAACCTTTAGGGACAATTAAAAGCAGAATACACTTTGCCCGTAAATTGCTGAAGGCCCAAATTCAGCGTTATTAACAGTCTGCAGGCTACGAAATCTATATCTTACTCAGTCTTTATTCTTTTACCGGCGAGGATTTAAGTAACTNNATTTGTTTGTAAAAAGGAACCTCTAAAAATAAACTATGGATCAGGAAGTCATATTAGTGAATGAACGCGACGAGCCGCAGGGTGCTATGGAGAAAATGGAGGCTCACAGGAAAGCTCTTTTACACAGGGCTTTCAGTGTTTTTATATTTAATTCGAAGGGAGAAATGTTATTGCAGCAAAGGGCTAAAAACAAATATCACAGTGCGGGATTGTGGACGAATGCCTGTTGCAGCCACCCCATGCCAGGGGAGGATATCGAAATATCGGCCAAAAGAAGATTAAAGGAAGAATTGGGATTTGTAACCGGGCTGAAAAAAATATTTGATTTTACTTNNAATGGATTAACTGAATTTGAGTTTGACCATGTTTTTGCAGGGACTTACAATAATTTCATCAGCCCGGATAAAGATGAGGTGGAAGACTATTGTTTTAAGGCGCTGGATGAAATTCACTCCTCTTTGCAATCGCATCCCCGAAAATATACGCCCTGGTTCCATATTGCCTTTCCACTGGTGGAAGATTGGGTCAAAAAAAGCAAGGAACAGGAAGAAACTGCTTCTCTCAACCAATAGGGAACCTCAGGCGCTCAGTATTCCCATTAACAGGAATACGATTCCCACTGCTGTAAATATCATACCCCCATACCACAGAGGTTTTCTTTTGGTCAGTATGGAAATAGCTGAAATCGCAATGGCTATTTGAAAAATAGTAACTGCCTTGGATAGGGTTTTGTGGGTCTCCAAATGCTTTTCAGAACTTTTCTCATTCATTTCTGCCTGACTTTTTATATCTTCCTTTTCCTTCTCATACCGCGCTACACTGCTTTTCAAATCTTCCGGCGGTTTACTTCCCGTTACCGCGTTCAGGATCTTTCCCGTGGAATTCGCCAATTCCAATTTGATACTTTTTGACTGGTAATAACTCCATTGGTCAGAGGCTTTGACCTGGTCTATTAAAGCTTCATTGGAATGGTGTCCCGCCAACAAGCCGGCAATGGCAGCCAGTACAGCCATAAAGGCTGTTGACAATGCGACGTACAAGGTCCATTTTTCTTTTTTTTCTCTCATTTTCTCTTCTGCTTTTTCATTAATGGCTTCCTGCAGGTGTTCGGTCGGTATTTCTATTTCTTCCATACTATTAAAATTTAAAAAAATAATTCGGAACTTAACGGAAAGTTAGGATAATTCAATTTCTTCTCCCAATCTCCATATTATCATTAAAAAATAATCATGCAGCAAAAACTATCTTCCAGGTTCCGGAACTTTCTTTTTATCTATTTCATAGTTTTTTCAATTAAAGCAAATGCACAAGACCGCCTAACAGGAAAAAGTTTTGATACGCGTTCTGTTGTCATGGCCCAGCACGGTATGGCCTGTACAAGCCATCCGCTTGCAACCATTGCAGCTCTTGACATTTTGGAAAAGGGGGGTTCAGCCATTGATGCTGCCATCGCAGCCAATGCCGTACTGGGGGTTGTGGAACCGGAAATGAATGGTATTGGGGGTGATCTTTTTGCTATTGGTTATGATGCAAAAACAAAAAAATTATATGGACTCAATGCGTCCGGTCGTTCACCCTATAGTCTTACCCTGGAAGAATTCAAAAAAAGAGGATTGCAATATATTCCTCCTGATGGCCCTCTGGCAGTCTCAGTTCCTGGCTGTGTAGACGGATGGTTTGAATTGCACAAGAAGTTTGGGAAGCTTCCAATGAACGAAATTCTTTCTCCGGCAATTCTATATGCCCGCCACGGTTTCCCTGTCGCCGATGAAGCTGCCTATTACTGGAAAATGCTGAATGATCATTTTGGAAAATTGCCGAACATTGTCCCGGTTTATCTTCCTAACGGTAAAGCGCCCGCTGCAGGTGATATTTTTAAAAACCCATCTCTGGCCAACACACTTGAAAAAATTGCCGCTGGCGGCAGGGATGTTTTTTATAGAGGGGAGATCGCAAGATCAATAGATGCTTTTATGAAAAGGAACGGGGGGTTTCTATCTTATAAGGACCTTGCCGATCACTCCTCCGCCTGGGTGGAACCCGTATCCACTAACTACCGGGGATACCGTGTCTGGGAACTTCCCCCCAATGGGCAGGGCATCGCTGTACTGCAGATGCTGAATATCCTTGAAGGATNNGATTTGATTTCAGCAAAATATCCTTCGGAAGCCCTGAGCATATTCACCTATTTGTGGAAGCCAAAAAACTCGCTTTCGAAGACCGGGCAAAATATTATGCCGATATGGAATTTGCCAGGGTACCGGTCGACAGGCTGATTTCAAAAGAATATGGAGCGGCAAGAAGAAAACTGATCGATATAAATCACGCTTCCTCCAGGTTTACAGCAGGAGATACCCTTCTTCAAAAAGGTGAAACAGTTTACCTCACGGTTGCGGATTCTGCAGGCAATATGGTTTCATTGATTCAAAGTAATTTCCTTGCTTTTGGTTCCGGGATGGTACCGGATGGATTGGGTTTTGTATTACAAAACCGTGGCCAGCTTTTCACCCTTCAGGAAGGCCNNCCTATGCTCCGCATAAAAGACCTTTTCATACTATCATACCGGCTTTTGTTACCAGGAATGACCAGCCTTTTATGAGTTTTGGTGTAATGGGCGGAAGTTTTCAACCCCTTGGCCAGGTTCAGGTCCTCATGAATATCATAGATTTTGGTATGAATATTCAGGAAGCTGGCGACGCACCCAGAATCGATCACCAGGGCTCATCTGACCCGAGGGGGAATAAAAGTGAAGGAGTAGGTCAGACCTATCTAGAATCCGGATTTTCCTTTGNNAGTTACGGCGGTTATCAATGCATCCGGTATGATCCGGCAACCAAAGTTTATTTCGGGGCTTCCGACCCACGCAAAGACGGAATGGCGGCAGGGTATTGAGAACTATCCTTTTTGCCTCTGTTTGCCCTTGCCATACGCGAATAAACAGAAAGTTTGCGGTCGGTTAAAAATCTAAATAGTAAGATAGTATAGGAGGTATGATACCCC
>PLCH01000502.1 GCA_003135585.1 Chitinophagaceae bacterium | reverse complement strand
GATTACTACGATTCAGAAGAGCATATCAATGAAGTATTTCTTCCTAAATTGAATAATGGTGAACCTCTTTACGTAGGATTTTTTCATACCGGTGCCTACCAGGACCAGATTAGCGGCTACGGAGGAATCAAACACTGCCTTATACCTTCGCCCAAACACGTCGTTATTGGATATGATAAGAACGGTAAACTGGTTGACTGGCTGTATGCAAAAGAACAGACGGCGCAAAGTATGTTGAAAATATTAGGATATACTTAGGAAATTCCACAGGCAAAAAGCAACAACATGAGGCACATCTTTATTTTTTTGGTATTTGGCTGCCTGTGCAGGATGGATGGATTCGGGCAGACGGAGGAAGATTCTGTAAAAATTGCGGTCAACAGGCTTTTTATTGCCATGAAAAATTCGGATGCCCGCGGGCTGAAGGAAAGTTTTACCGACAGCGCCATTCTTCAATCCCTGTCTAAAAATAAAGAAGGTAATTTTATTATTGAGGACGAAAAAATCCGGGAATTCATTGATATTGTTAGTAAACTGGCTGCCGGTGATGCAGATGAGCGGATTCAGTTTGAAACCATCAAAATTGACGGGCCTTTGGCTTTCGTATGGGCTCCCTATAAATTTTATTATAAAGCAAAATTCAGCCATTGCGGCGTTGATTCTTTTCAATTAGTCAAAATAAGCGGAACCTGGAAAATCCAGATCCTCTTGGATACCAGAAGAAAAGAAAATTGCGAGTGAATTCCCGAATTAGGGTTAGGAGGATTCTAATGTAGTATTGCTTTACTAGGTCAAAAAATTGAAACCTATTATGAATCGCTTTGCCTGCCTTCTAATTCTAAATTGCACGCAATTTTCAGTTTTACTTTCCTACTCTCAATCGAATAAGCCGGATTCGACAGTCTCAAGGCTGAATGACAGCGCTTCTATGCAAAACAACTCCGACCCATACTTCAGAGCCTTGCAAAACGCACGAAACGGGTCTTATGAGAAAATTGAGATAGAATCACAATTTCCTGGTGGTTCAAATGCATGATCGACTTTTCTCAAAACCCATCTCGTCTATCCAAAAAAAGCTATTCGCAAAAATATAGAAGGCAATGTTTTACTTGGGTTCGTTATCGATAAAGATGGAAGCATCTTAGACCTCCAGGCCCTTAGCGGAGATCCGGTCCTTCAGGAAGCTGCCCTAAAAGTGATGCAGGAAAGCCCGAAATGGAAACCAGCAATCCAGAATGGCAAGCTGGTGAAATCTTACAAGAAACAAGCCATCAACTTTAGATTGAGTAGCAACTAGATTCAATTATATACATCCCCGCAAGCAATATTTATTTTTTTCCTCTTTTCAGCCTGTATTTCTTGTTCACCTTCGGGCTATTAAAATAAGCATTCAGCTCATCCTCCGTCATATTATTGGTTTCTTCGATTGGTATATCTATTAGCTGTATCTGGGTCTGCTTCAGTTCANNATCCTTTTCTCCTACCAGGCCATTATCTGTCAGGGTGTATTGCATCCTTTTAATTGCAGCTCTGATGGTCGAGGCGGAGTTTTGCTCATAACTCGGAGGAGGAGCCACGGTCTCTTTTACAGGCACAAGAGTAACTCCTACACTGGGTAGGATCTTTCCGATATTCTGGGTGGAAGCGACGCTGGAATTTGCCAGGGCGGTGCCGCCTAAGGCAGTGGACGCCGTTCCAATATCAAATGTGGAACGGGTATTTTTTGTATGTCTGGTTTTCTTATCCAGTTGGACAAATGCATACTTTAATTGCAAAATGTATCTTGAATAATTCTGAACGATCTTGTTATAGCTGATTAAAGCGACTCCATAATCGAGCGCATCCTTTACATAGATTTTAACAACCGCGGTATCTTTTAAATAAAACTTATTGATCCCTACAAAGCTAAGTATAACTAATTTCTGTTTGGCTGAATCTGTTTCCTTTACGAAATCAAAAGAAGGAGACCAGGTAAAATCATCATCACATTTTTTGACCACGCTGGCATTTTTTAATGGAATATTGGAAAAGAAATTAATGCTTTCAATAGGGAAACTCCCCGTCTCACATTCGACTTTGAAACTGACCGTATCGCCTTCCTCTATATACAATACATTGCTTACGGTTGGCTTTATGTGGGAAGGAACTATTTCAGTCGTAAAAAATACAAGGGTAAAAGAGGTATCTATTCTTTCTTTCGGGTTGTTGAGATTCTGTACACCAATATANNCAAAAGCCCGTTATCCTTATTGATCTTTAATCCTACCGGTGAATTCTTCAAAAACCAGAAATAATGGGAAGGGTCTTTATTTATTTCCAATTTATAAACCAGGGTTGAATCTACGTGGAGGGTGAAATAAGGATTCAAATTCCGAATCCTGAAGACCGTATCTTCAGCCTTTTGTACTGAATCCAGGGAGAGAGGAAAATGTGCCGAACGATCCTGGGAAAAGCAAAGGATGACCCATGCCATCCCTATTGCTGTTAAAAACAGCCTTTTATGAATTTTTGTAGTAGCGATCATTTTTTCAGTAAAGGGTAATTTAGAATTATCTGCAAACTTAAAGCAATATGAAGGAAAAATAAACAAAAATCCCCTCTAAGAATAAAGGGGATTTAAACCAAAACCAACTGCTTGCCCAATCTGGGTTTGCCAGAAGGGCTATGAAACAGATTTCATATGCTAATTCTTAGTCAATGTTAATTTGCTTAACCGCATCTTTTGATTCTTCCTTTTTGGGCAAAAGCAATTTTAACACACCATTTTCATATTTTGCCTGAATGTTACCGGCATCAATCTTCTGATCAACAGTAAAACTGCGTTTGAAACTCTTGTAGGAAAACTCTCTGCGAATAGTCTTGTATTCATCAGATTTGGTTTCTTCCTTCTTTTCAAAACTGATGGTTAATAAACCATTTTCAACATTTACTTTGAAATCTTCTTTGTTACGGCCTGGAACATTTAATTCAAGATGAAATGCCTGAGCAGTTTCATGAATATTTACAGGAGGGAAAGCCAAGCCTTCCTTATTCCATTCCCTTGGCCCAAGAACAGGGAATTCATTTACCAGTTCATCAAACAAATTGGTGAACGATTTGTGATACGGGCTGTTGTTTACTTTTACGAGTGTCATAATTTTATTATTAAGGTTATATAATTTTGATTCCATTGCCTGTTTGGTCAAATCGCGTACCATTGACTTTTTAGCTTGGTTTATATGAAATTTCGTCCATAAGTCGACCATCTGGCTGACAGA
>PLCH01000043.1:4443-5456 GCA_003135585.1 Chitinophagaceae bacterium | reverse complement strand
GGTGCCAATGAGTGGAAAACTTTCTCCCAATGGCCGCCTGTGGAGAAACAGGACAAGTCATTGTACCTGCTGGAGGATGGCAAATTAGGTTGGGATAAACCTTCCACCACAAAAGCTTTTAGTTCCTATACCAGTGATCCGGCAAAACCTGTTCCTTATGAGGAAGATATCCATTTCAACGNNGACAAACCCTTTAACAGAGGACCTGGTCGTCACCGGTAATATAATTGCAAACCTGATGACAAGTATTTCAACCACGGATGCAGATTTTGTAGTGAAGATAATTGACGTTTTTCCGGATACTTTATCTTATAACGATGTGAACATTTATTCAGAAAAAGATCCCATTAATCCTTATCCTATGGGTGGTTATCAGATGCTGGTGAGAGGGGAAATCATGAGGGGACGTTACCGCAACAGCTATGAAAACCCCGCGGCCTTTGTTCCGGGAAAAGTGGAAAGGGTAAGATTTGAACTGCCTTCCATTGCACGTGATTTTAAGAAAGGCCATCGCCTGATGGTGCAGGTTCAAAGCAGCTGGTTTCCCTTGGTTGATCGCAATCCGCAACAGTTTATCAACATTTATACCTGCCGGGATCAGGATTTTAAGAGATCTGTCATTCAGATTTTTCACGATACTGAAAATGCTTCCAGTATTATTCTTCCAATCCTTAAATGAAACGGCATGCTTAAAGAAAATTTTTGGCAACGAATCGCAGTATACTCCCTTGCAGTTTCATTCCCTGTTTTTGGCCTTGCCCAAACCGGAACCGAAGACTCTTCTTTTATTATGGATAATTATACAAAGTCCGAACATATGATCCCGATGCGGGATGGGGTGAAATTATTCACGGCTGTCTACCACCCGAAAGAAAGCCGTGAAAAGTATCCTATTTTGATGGAACGTACTCCCTATTCCTGTTCACCCTATGGACCAAAGAACTTGAACTGGCATGCATTGGGGCCAAATAATCTATTGTTGAGAGAAAAATATATTTTCGTCATACAGGATG
>PLCH01000043.1:0-4399 GCA_003135585.1 Chitinophagaceae bacterium | reverse complement strand
TAATATTCAAAATAACAATGGCAAAGTGGGGATCTATGGAATTTCTTATCCTGGTTTTTATGCTTCAGCCTCCCTCCCCTTTGCTCATCCGGCGCTTAAGGCTGTTTCACCCCAGGCTCCGGTAACTGATGAATTCATTGGGGATGATGCTTATCATAACGGCGCATTTTTCCTTCTGGACAATTTTGATTTTACCAACTATTTTCAGGGTGAAAGGATCGATTCCGGTATGAATTATAAAGAAGCCTTTGAGGTTGAGCATAAAGATGCTTATCAATTTTTTTTAAACCTCGGGCCCTTGAAAAATACCAACAACAGCTATCTTTTTAACCATAAGGCAAAAATATGGAATGAATATCTTCAGCATGATACCTATGATTATTACTGGCAAAATAGAAATATCCGCAATCATCTGCAGAATTGCAAGCCTGCCGTGCTGGTGGTAGGAGGATGGTTTGATGCAGAAGACATGTTTGGGGCCTTGCGTACCTATGAAGCAATAGAAAAACAATCCCCCGGCAATAATAACAGGATCGTTATGGGCCCGTGGACGCATGGTGCCTGGGCGGCAAAACAATGGGATCATTTCGGGACCCATGAATTCGGTGAAAACATTAACCGGTATTTTCATGAAGAAATAGAAACGAAATTTTTTAATTATTACCTTAAAGGTAAAGGTGAATTTAACCTTTCNNCACCGTCCGGGGCAACGACTACCAATTTTTACCTGGGGGAAAATGAAAGTCTTAATACCAAGATTCCTTCCCAGGCAAGCAGTTTTGATCAATACCTAAGCGACCCCGCTAAACCAATACCCTACAGCAACGGAATTTACAGCGGTCGAAACAATGAATACATGGTGGAAGATCAGCGTTATGCCTCATACCGTCCCGATGTCCTTGTATATCAGTCTGAACCACTGACGGCCAACCTGACAGTGACCGGCAGGCTAAAAGCCGATCTTTTTATTTCATCTACAGGCACGGATGCTGATATGATTGTAAAACTTATTGANNGACCAACCCTCTTCAGGATCTGGCGAAACAACAAATGGCAGGGTTCCAGAGGCTGGTTCGGGCTGAAGTATTTCGGTGCAAGTTCAGATCGAGCTATCAAAATCCTGAAGCCCTTGTACCGGGCAAAATTGCCGAGATCGCATTCAAAATGAACGAGATCGCCCATACTTTCAAAAAAGGTCACCGTATTATGGTGCAGGTTCAAAGTACCTGGTTTCCTTTGGTAGACAGAAATCCTCAAAAATTTGTGGATATCCCCTCCTGCGTTGACGCCGATTTTCAGAAGGCCACGATCCGTGTTTTTCACGACGTCCTACATTCTTCACATATTGAATTACCCGTGTTGAAATAATTATTTGTCTGCCTGAAACGTATTTCTTATATTTAATTACTTAGTTCTTTTATTTACTCACACAAATTAAAGCTTATGGAATCAACAGTCTCCATCGATCAGTTTCAGGAGGAGTTGCAGTCATGGAAACATGAGCTCTCCTCATTCAAGCAGGAAATCCGTCATTTTGAAAAACATCTCGAAGAATTGTCCGTACGAAAATTGCCAAAAGATCTTTTAGCACAGGTCGAACCCTTCCAAAACAGCTTTATCTGCCAGAAACAAGTTATTGATAAACTCCGACATGATCTGCCGGATTCCCGCCACAAAATGGAAAATATTTTCAAAAGCATTGGTTTTAAAAGGACCGATCACGAGGGTTCCGTTATCCATGATACTCTTCGGGAACGAATGGATACCTTTCGGAAATTGTACGATGAAGTAAAAGAGGATTTCGACCGGTTCAAATCAGAATAAGGTCAGTTTGTAAATTACAATCATGCAAAAACAATTTTTCCCGGCCGCAGAACGGGGAAAGAAAGATATTGGATGGCTTCAGAGTAATTTCATTTTCAGTTTCAGTGACTATACCCATCCCGGCCGCTCGGCATTTGGTACTTTAATTACTTTTAACGATGATTTTGTACAGCCCGGAAAAGGATTTGGCTTGCATCCCCATATAAATATGGAAATTATTTCTATCCTTCTGAAGGGAAGGATGAATCATAAGGACAATATGGGTTACAGTACGGTGGTAGATCAGGACTGGGTGCAAATTATGAGTGCGGGCAGTGGATTGAAGCATGAAGAATACAATATAGGGGAAGGGGAAGTTAATTTCCTGCAGATATGGATTCAGCCAAAATTACAAAATATCAATCCAAGGTATCAATCAAGACANNAAAAGAAAAAACCAACTGGTGACCATTGTTTCTCACGAAGAAGGCTTGGGTCATTGCTGGATAAATCAACAGGCAAAATTGTCAATGGGCTGGTTTTCTGGGGAGCAAACGATTAATTATACATTCCAGCCACTTAACAAATGCTTTTTTATTTTTAATATTTCTGGCGAAATCAAAATTGACGGCGATAAATTAAAAAATAGGGACGCCATGGGAATTTGGGATACCGGGGAAGTCCCAATTGAAGTATTGACCGAAACCGAATTTCTCATCGTTGAAACAGTCATAAACCAGAAATAAAATCAATATTCGCAGATGAATTCCTCCTTAATCAGAATAATTGTTATCTTAAATTGCCTCGGCTTCGCTTTTCTGTCACAAGGCCAGGAACCTTCAGTTATTCCAAGGCCCGTGTCCCTTGTCGTTGGCAAAGGATTTTTTTTTGTCAGTCCATCCACGAAGATTAAAACGGAGGGTAGTGATCTAAACCATTCTGTAGATTTTTTAAATGATTACCTGCAAAGGTATTATGGTTTTGCCCTGGGCCGAGCTGAGGGGAAATCCTCCGACAATATTATAGTCCTGAACTATGAGAGGATGGATCATCCCGTAGCTGGTAGTTACAGGTTGGACGTTACTGATAAAAATATTTATATAGCGGGGGACAATGAGGCAGGTGTATTTTATGGCATTCAATCTCTTATTCAATTATTGCCAGTGGATCCATCTAGTTCCTTATCCATCCCACAAATAAAAATTGAAGATTATCCCCGTTTTGCCTGGCGCGGCTTACACTTGGACGTAGGCCGTCATTTCTTTCCGGTTGAAAATATAAAGAAGTATATCGATTATATAGCCCTGCATAAAATGAACTATTTTCACTGGCACCTGACCGAGGACCAGGGCTGGCGGATCCAAATCAATAAATATCCAAGACTTACTGAGATTGGTTCCTGCCGGAATGGGACCATCATAGGGCNNGGGCGCTATCCAGGTAAGGGAAACGACAGCATCCATTATTGCGGTTTCTATACGCAAAATGAAATTAAGGATGTAATTAAATATGCTGCGGACCGGTACATCACCATCATTCCGGAAATTGAATTGCCTGGTCATGCTTCTGCAGCATTGACCGCCTATCCCTATTTGGGCTGTACCGGGGGACCTTATCAGGTGCAACAAACCTGGGGTGTTTTCAATGATGTGTTCTGTGCAGGAAATGACAGCACATTTCAATTTTTACAGGATGTGCTGGATGAGGTAATTGCACTCTTTCCAAGCAAGTATATCCACGTCGGGGGCGATGAATGCCCAAAAACCAGTTGGAAAAAATGCCCGAAGTGCCAAANNTGAATTACAGAGCTATTTTATCACGCGCATTGAAAAATACATAAATAGCAAAGGCAAACAGATCATCGGATGGGATGAAATTCTGGAAGGAGGACTCGCCCCGAATGCTGCTGTTATGAGTTGGAGAGGCGAACAGGGAGGAATTGAAGCAGCCCGCCAGAATCATGATGTGATCATGACTCCTGGACAATTTGTCTATTTTGATCATGCCCAGAAAAAAAATGAAGATTCTGTAACGATCGGAGGATATGTTCCGCTGGAAACGGTATACAACTATGAGCCTGTCCCAGGCGTCCTTACAACTGAACAGGCAAAACACATACTCGGAGCACAGGCAAACGTGTGGACCGAATATATTGGCAATATTCCTAAACTGGAATATATGCTTTTTCCCCGTCTTAGCGCATTAAGCGAGGTTTTGTGGAGTCCCAGGGAAACCCGAAACTGGGCCGATTTTGAAAAAAGAATTCCCCTGGAATTTAAAAGATATGAGTTATGGAAGACGAACTACAGCAGGGCGTTTTACGATTTAAAGGCTAGCATTTTGCCGGCTGAAAACCAGGCGGGATTGCTTTGGAAACTGGAATCAAACCTGCCGGCCGATAAAACCCGCATCCTTATCTCGGTGGAAAATCCGGAGAGGATTCCTTTGATTATACCCATTGAAGATTCAAACAACGAGTCGGCCACAAGAAAATTATACTCAGACAAGATTATTACTGAAAAGGTTTTCCAATTTGAATATGTTTTTCCGGTATTGGTTCCCGGGAATATGAATTTTTCAGCGACCCTTTATGGGG
>PLCH01000092.1 GCA_003135585.1 Chitinophagaceae bacterium | reverse complement strand
CATCTGCGGACCGCTTGTGAAAACCAGAAGAAAGCTTGAATTCTCTCCAATTAAATTTTCCATATTGAAGATTCTTCAATTGAATTCCGATGCCAGACAATAAGAAATTGATGGCTGGATCAAGCTAGACCCACCTTTGCAGGGATCAATAATGGGCAATAAAGATTGGCAGCTGATCCTCTTAACGGTAATTTGGGCATGGCAGGGCTTAAAGAAGCGGGATGGCATCCCCTCTCATACGGAACCCCTTCAAAATTTGAAGGGGTAATAAACTTATTCGCATTAAAGGAATTGTTGGCGGTATTTAAAATGTCGCCGGGCCTGGTAGGTTCTATGGAGATGCAGATCGTGGACAACTGGGGTCGGACCGTTGATCTTTAGAAGATCGCCTGGGCTTCGTATACGCCGGCCGATTCCTCATATGAGATACTGCAGGCCCCGGGTAGCTTCAATGCGCTGGGGGTGCTGAAGTTCAATATTACCAGTCCCTTCGACGTATATATGCACGGTACCAACTTGAAAGGGGGATTGCGATCGGTCTATCGCTAATTACAGCCAAGGATGCATCCTCCTGGACCGGCCCATCGACCTGGGCCGGGTGCTGCTGCAGGATCACCTGGAGACCACCACCTTTCTGCTGTCCTGTTTTAAGGATCAGTGGCCCGTGCCCGTGGTGCTGGACCNNNGATTTCGTAGGAATATTGAATTTAGGTAATTGCCCACAAGGATTGGGAACAGTATGTATAATAATAATTTCTAGAATGATAAGATTATAAATAACAATAATTCGGGGATTGGATCATTCCTATTTTCCTGCATTGAGCGGCGCTGGCGCTGCAGCATCACTGGTAAAACTGATGGCTTGTACATACCAGTCGCCATCTATTTTTTTCCACACCAAAAGGTACTTACCCATATCTATCATATCACCTTTGGAAGTCGCAAATACAAATCGGTTGGTACCATAATCATAAGCTATATCGCCTGATTGGGCAACTGTAATGTTAGATGAATTGGAAGAACTGCTAGTAAATTCCTTTAACTTCATGGTCGTGTCATCATACATCTGTTGATATAATTTTTTAATTGCCTCCGTTCCCTTCATTTGTGGCATGCCTGCCGGCTGAGAAATAGCGTCTTTAGCCCAGTATTTCATTATTTCGGGAATATTCATGGCAGACTCTGCCGCTGTAACTGCTTTACTTCTTGCGCGTACCGCTTCAGTTTCGCTTGCAACATTCATTGATGGGCTTTTACACCTTAATAGGCTAATACTTATTAAAGCCATTACTAGGAACAGTAAGTGATTTTGGGTCATCAAGAAATTTTTGCCGCTGATCATAATTTTCAATTTCAATTTTAATAAATTTTTTTTCATTATTGAATGTTTATTCCTTTTTTCAAGTAGGTAATAAGATTGGTAGCCCGTGTTTTTTCAATCCCGATTAATTNNAATTTTGAGTTTTATGAAACTAATCAGTCGTGTTCACAGATAAAAATATATTCAAAGTATGATTCAAAAAATAGCTGGAGGATTAAGCAGATATTGGAATTGGACTCGAATTTATAAAAGTACTCTTTTTCTTAAGAATATTCAGAATGATTAGTCAGGAGATTTGTTCATTCTTGCAGATATATTTTTGACTGGCAAAACATCTCAAGTTGAATCCTCTTCTATCGGTTGTTCGATAGCGATAACACGGAAGTTAAGACGGGAACCATTTGCATCAGTGACCCTGATCAGGCGGTTGGATTGAAAATGTTCCATTCACTCAAAAAGATGGCTTGAGAATATGTAGACCAATATGATGATAATATTACTACCATGAGTAGGCGCTTCATAGACAAGTTGGCTGCCGAGTTATAGTCTCTATTGATTGATCAGCGCCGCCAGCGCATCCATGTTTTCTATATCCGATATCTATTGATTCAGGACTAGGATTATTTTATGAGATAGGAGATGCTTCGAAATTGCAGCCTCAACATATCAGTAAAATACAGATTATTTTGTGTTTCATTTGCAAATGCTTTTATTTAACCGGGAACCATTCAAGGCAAACCGGTGATTTAATGTTTTCAACTAAATTTTCAAGTTTAATCATTCCTGTGTTTTTGTCAACTTTGAAAATTGCTACAGAATCAGAATCCTGGTTGGCCGCAAGCAGCCAGTTACCAGTTGGGTCGAGATTGATATCACGCGGTGTTTTGCCCATCGTTTTCTGCCGCCCGATAATTTCAATAGTTTCTTCATCGCTGTCAAATCTCAAAACAGCAATGGAATCATCTCCCCGTTCAGAAGTATAGATAAATTTTCCATTGTCTGATATCCTGATAGCTGCTGCGCTGGGCACTTTCTTGAATTCCTTTGGTAAAGTTTGGTATGTCTTGAGTAGTTCAATATCCCCATCACCATAACGCATCATAGTAACTGTGGCCGTTAGCTCATTCAGGACATAGGCAAATTTTGTTTCCGCATGAACCGCAATATGTCGGGGACCGCTGCCCGGAGGTAATGTTACCACCTGTTTCAACTTTTTTCTAAACTTCCCCTTATTCGCGTCAATTTGATAAACCATTACCTTATCAATACCCAGGTCTGTTATCAGGATATTGTTGAAATTTTCATCAAACACTACTGCGTGTGGATGTGCTCTTTCCTGGCGAACCTTGTTAACACTGCTACCCTCATGTTGAATTACTTTTGCCTGCGGCAATAATTTCCCATCTTGTGCTACAGGGAAGATGACTGTATTACCTGTTTCATAGCAGGCTACTA
>PLCH01000633.1 GCA_003135585.1 Chitinophagaceae bacterium | reverse complement strand
CATTATTAGGTTTTGACTTTTGATCATTCTATCTTTGACCAGCCAGAAAGAAGCGAAAGCAGGCAATGGTGAGGAGCAACCTGCCAGGAATATTTTTAAGGATCATACAAATATGCTTGTTTAACAGAAGAAACCACTAAGCAACATGCTTCTTTGTGATATCAATATTATTTTGCTTCTGAGAAAGTCGGTTGTTGGTATATTGCTAGCCTGCCAGGTCTTTGGGACGTTCAGTCTGCCCTTTGGTGATTTCTCCTGCGCCGATTATATCGCAGTCATGTACAGGCATTGCAAGGAGACTGAAGACAAGGACATGAGCATAGTAGATTTTATTACGGACCACCTTTACAATTTCGACGGGCTTTTTGACAAACATTCCTCCGGCGACGACCAAAGACCGCATACTCCTATTGNNGACCTCCGGATCTCCTGCAGTAACCTGCCTGAAATTAGTAACTCAACGTCATTTATTATTTTATTTTAAATTCAAAACAATGAAAATATTTGTTTCATTGCTTGGATTTGTCATGGCCAGGATATGTAGATTCCGGAGTACAATGCATAATGATGTCAAAAGTAGCGTCATATGTATAATCTTACTGTCTATGTTGACCCGGGTCCAGGCACAAATCACAACAAGCGGAAAATTTAAGACCAGCATAGCTGGAAAAGTGGTTGATTCTGTGAATAAGATCTCTTTGGAATACGCAACCATTACTTTGTTTACGGAAGAAGGCAAAAAAGAATTAGATGGAACCACAACAGATAAGAAAGGACATTTTAAATTAAAAAAAATACCAGAGGGATATTATAGGATAGTGGTGGATTTTATAGGCTACCAGTCCCATACGATCAATCATATTGTTATAAGCAGGGATTCAGGGGACATTAACCTAAAGGATATTGAATTATCAAGGAAAATAGTTCCCCTGCAGCTTGTTACGGTAACCGCCCAGGAAAAATTAATCTCAAACAGGATCGACAAAATCGTTTTCAACGCAGAAAATGATCTCACATCACAAACGGGAGTGGCCACTGATCTACTGAAGAAGATTCCCCAGGTTACGGTGGACATTAATGGAAATGTACAATTATTGGGCACCTCTGGTGTTCGATTTCTTATCAATGGAAAACCTTCTTCTGTATTCGGAAGCCATATCGCAGATGTGTTACAATCTATTCCGGCCAGTCAGATCAAAAGTATTGAAGTGATAACCAATCCAGGAGCAAAGTATGAAGCACAGGGTATGGGAGGGATCATTAATATCATATTAAAAAAGAATGGCGCTCAGGGAGTAAATGGAAATCTTTCCGTGACAGCAGGAACCCGTAATGAAAATGGTTCATTTAATTTTAATGCCCGGCATGGCAAAATCGGAATCAATGCGTTTATAAGCGGAAACGCAAGACTGACAGTGCCAACACCAATGAGCTCAGAACGCATATCGTATGATAGTGCGCAAAGAACTAATATTCTTTTAAACCAGCAAGGGGTAAATGATTTACAACGTCAGGGATTTCAATCCGGTATTAGTTTTGACTGGACCTACAAAGAAAAGAACAATTTTACAGGCTCATTGAATTTTAATCATTTTGGAAATAAAATAAATGGGTTCCTGAACAAAGAGGAAATAGTTAAAGATCCAAATGATTCCATTCTTTCAATCACCAATAATATAAATTATACAGACAGCAGGTTCAGGTTCCATAATGTAGATGCAAGCATCGGATACAAACGGACTTTCGATAAAGAGGATCAGGAACTGGAAATCTCACTTACAACCAGTACAGGAAATAATTACTCCTATGCTGGCGGTTATCAACTATTGCTTCCAAGGGATTCAATGATCTATGGAACTACCAACACGAATCCGGGAAAAGAAAGGGAAATTGAAATTCAGATCGACTATAATCAACCACTTAAAAAAGATATCCAGCTCGGATTGGGCGGCAAGATTAGTTTCCGTGATATTAATAGTGGCTCAGATATCACAACCTGGCAGCCCCGTGTACAACAATATATTTTCAATCCATTCTTGTCCAACTACCTGAACTATCATCAAAAGGTCTATGCATTCTATACGGAATTGAGTTTTCCCGTGGGTGAGCTTTTTGAAACAAAAATAGGAGGACGTTATGAGCGTACCCAAATCGATGCATTTTATTCCAATGCCCAGCAGCAGGCATCGATCCCCGGGTATAATACTTTTGTACCCTCAATATTCATCTCGAAAAAAATCCGAGAAAAATACACACTTAAATTTAGTTATTCCAGAAGAATTGAAAGGCCTGATTTCGAGGACCTCAATCCATATATCAACATCAGCGATCCCAATAATGTTTCGTCGGGTAATCCTTATTTGAAGCCGGAAATAGGAACCCGCTACGAATTAGGCTATTACAGGGACTTTGGTAAGGAGGGTTCCTGCATGGTCAACTTTTTTTACCATTCATCCGATCAGGACATTCAATCCTATATTGTGTATTATCCCACGATTAAGGTCGGAGATACAACTTATTCCAATGTTGCTGTAAGTAAAGCTCAAAATATAGGCCTGGAAAAAAGCATAGGAGTAAATATTTATGGTGATCTGCATCTGAATACGAAACTGAATATCAGAACAAATCTATTCTTCTTTTACATCCGCACATCTAATATCTATGATCCGGCTATTCATTCCGCCAGTTTTAATTACCGGTTTAATCTCAATGCCAGTTACCAGCTCAGCAAAACGTTGGCCGCTGAATTTTTCGGAAACTTTAATTCACCTGAGCAGGAACTCCAAGGTCGATCTCCCGGATTTGTCACTTACAGCTTTGCGATACGTAGGCAATTCTGGAACAAGAAAGGTAGTCTGGCTTTGACCGCAATCAATCCCTTCAATGAATATCTGGATCAAAAAACTTATTTGCATGGCCCTAATTTCTCTTTGAACACTATTCAGAAAATTCCCTATCGTTCAATTGCTTTAAATTTCACCTGGAAATTTGGGTATTCAGAATCAAAAAATAATAAAGAAGAAATTGATGAACCGGTGAGCCCTAAAAAGCAAAGATTTTGATCATGTTTTTGCTGTTGGGCAACCAATGGGTGCTTTCGAACTGACTGTTCCCCATGATTTTTCGGCAGCCTCATGAAGATAATATCCTCCGGCTTTCTTGTCTTCTACCCGGAGTAGAAACCAAACAGTGTGACCAGGTTAATCCGGGAAGGAGTGCCTCCCGGATTAATGAACTTGGTTTTATTTATGAAAAGATTCGGATGGAAATTAAAATTTCGCACTAAAACCAACATAGAAACTCCGACCGACAGCCGGTATAATCCCCGGTCCGGGGTATTCATCTGTTCTGCGTGTGAAATATGATTTGTCCGTGGGTGTGGGCGCAGGATTTACCAATAAGAAAGGTATGACGCTATTCATCTGTATATTATGGGCAATAACTTATTTGATGTGGCATACCAGGATCATCAGAGCAGGTTAAAATATTTTGA
>PLCH01000286.1 GCA_003135585.1 Chitinophagaceae bacterium | reverse complement strand
CCCTGGAATAGATATAGGAGACGGAAGCAAAACCATGGTAGCCGGTTACATTGGCGCCCACGGTTGTATTGACCAGACCGTTGGGACTTAGTATCACCACACAGCAGCTTGCCGGCAGACTATTCTCTGACACAATTTTACCCACCCAGTTTTGAAGATCTGCATCCGTGTAGCTGGGATTCGGCAGCGTAATGTCCTATTCAATTACAGTAGAGCTCACCCCAAGGTTGTTTTTTCCATACTGAGAAGCATAAACCGATATGGGGAAAACGGCTAACGTTGCATATTGAACTAAAGTTGCCATATCCGCACTGCTGACCGAAATCACAGCATTGCCTTGGCTTTGGATCGTGAAAACAACGCGCACAAAATAAAAGGTGCCGCTGAACAGGGGATCTACGGATGTATTGCCGATGTTCGGAAACTTTATACCTGTAAGGAGTTTGGACAGGCGCTTATCCGAATGCACCTCCGACTGTCCTTCCGGTTTATGAATTTTCCTCAGGAGATCAAAGGGGAGAATGCTTTGGAATNNTCTTTTTGAAGGCGCCTGAGATTCTTCAGAGCGCGTGTCCCGGAAATCCCTTTTACAGGGGGATTTGGGCTGATTTTGAATTTTACTCATAGTTGTAAGATTTATTTTATGAACTTAGAAATATTTAATGAGAACAGCCAGTATTGCTGTTGTTTCAGTCCCTGCATGGGATCAGAGCCGACATTAAAGGACGGACCCATGGACACTTTTATCGGAACTGAAATAATGTAATAATTGACAGCAGCTGAAAAAAGATAGGTGTAACCCTCATGCATTTTAGTTGAATTATATGCATCCCATCTCCCTGTGTAATCTGCTGATATCGTTATGATCNNAACCTTTGGCGCTATCATTGGAGGCTGCGTAAATCTCCTGCAATTGAATTCCTGCAAGTGGTGAAATATAAAGAGAAGTCCTTTTGCTGCTGTTGAGGAATGTGGTTGAATTTAAATTTAGGGGCCATTGATCTGTTCGTGGGGAGTAGAGCAAATCTGCTCCGATAGAATTGGTAATGGCAATACCATCATAAATATATTTGACATCGCCTTTTATCCAGTGCTGAATGGCATCCGGGTTTATTNNTATTTTCCTTAATGAAGAGTGTTTGTTTTAATGTAATGGCAATTCCAATATTTACCAGGTAAGATGCTGTATCTTTTTTAGGAAAAGTAGCCTGTAACTGTGCCGGATCCTTCGTACCGTTTGTAATCGTTGTAGTCGATTGTCCGATGGACACGTTTTTGTTAAACCAGGAGGAGTCAGATTTCTGACCTGTCTGTGCTACGGATGCAGTAGTCACAAGAAAAAAACATAGTATGAAATTTATCCTTTTCATATATACGGGGCAGGCGCCTCCTTTTCTACTATATCGATGCAATCCTGGACAGTAATACAGTTTTCAACGTCCGTTTCAGATAAATCTGCTCCGGGATTATATTGAATCGCTATCTGGTCAAAACGTATCGTAAGATTTGCATAATCGGCAAAGGAAAAATTGTAATCTGACATCAATGCCTTGGGATCTACCGTCGCGGGATTGGGGTGATGGTCTCCAGTCGTTTTCAGAATTGCGATCTTAACTGAGTCCGGGATCTTAGTAATTGATAATTGTTCTGCCATAATTTTTTATTAAGAGGTTACCGCAACCGCAGTTGCGCCAGGTGATTTCACAACCGTATCTTTCCATTGAAAAAGCTCCGGATATTTTATTTTTACTTCCGCCGGCTTCTGATCTATCATCTGCAAACCGGCGAGCTCGAAGGACTTCGCCATATCAGATTGCGGCGCAGTGGTCAGTGCCTTTCCAAGTGTAGCCATTGGTGTTAAAGTATCTGTTGGTGCGACAGGCGCTGCAAAGGGGGCTGCATTATTCAGTGCAACGGAAATGCTGCAGATACCTGCTTCTTTTCGCTGGGTTACCGGGGTTGTATATATTTTATCATTCGCAAACTTTTCTGCGATAAACTGCAGCACGGAAGTGTGATCAAAAAGTTCAGAACATATGCTGCCTTTCTTGACAAGCGGTGATACAATAATTCCGGGGATGCGGGGGCCCATGTTATTAAATTGAAATCCGTCGCCACCAATAGTTGTATAATTCATATCAGGCGGCGGCTCGTGATCGTAAAAGCCACCATGTTCATCATAGNNCGTTTTTGCCCAGCGTTTTGCGTTGGCAGTCACGGCCTGGTAGGTCCGGCGGAGAAAATCCTCGCCCCATCCCACCGCGAGCGGGGCATGGTTGTCATTGGGTTGTTTTGAACCGAGATGCGGAGCGTCATGGTAATTGGGTTCGATGATAATGACCTGCGGGGAATGACTGTCCGGCTCCTTCATCAAGTCCGCATAGAGTGTTTCCGTCCGCATGAATTGTTCCCCCAGCACATAAGGCCACAGATCGTTATATNNCGCCAGCGGACAGGGTGATTGGGGCTGTCCATCCAGTGGAAAAGATCATTGGGAATGGATATCAGTTGCGGTTTGGTGTCGTGGATGGAGGAATCCCCGCTGAATGCCATGGTACGGTTGGGCTGGGTGCTGGTCGGGATAGGAGAGAACCATTTGTCACATACGCAGAAATTCGTCGCCAGAAAATCGGTCATGGGTATAAACCTCCTGGGAAAATAACCCATCGGGTCCGCCTCAGTATTCGGGACGCTATGTGTATAATTTGCGAACGCTTCCACAAAACCGTGCATGGAGTATACACCGGACTGCGAATTTTTTCTGAGCTGCGTCTGCACGTCGGCAGCTTCATGCGGGAGATCCCAGAACAGCATGTCATCGTTATCCCGTTCGTAACAGGGGTATATTGTTCCGTTCAAATCATTGGCGTATTGGTCGAAGTTTTCAGTGCGTAGTCCGTTTACTGGCATCGCCGGATTGTCGATTGACAGATGCCCGAGCATATGGTCAAAAGAGCGGTTTTCCATCATGACAAGTACGATGGTTTCAACCTGATCGATTATTTCTGGCATGTATTATTGGTTTTTAGGTTGAATGATAGCAGTAATGTTAAACCTGTCGGGAATAAGCCTTGGATTTTGTTTTTCTTCCTGTGTTAACAGGGTTCTTAGTATCCAAGGACCCTCATAGTCCAGACCTTTTAATGTTTGAATCTGTGAGCCCGAGTCCGATAATATAACTTCCCTGCCTCCATGCACGACCATCATTTTACGGTTATTNNGCAATGGACTCAATATTAAAATCGTGGTACATGGAGTCTTTAATTCCACGGGCAACCAGTGTATCAGCATCTCGTCCGGTCACCCTTATGGCCAGATAATCTTTGTATAACGCAGGAACCAGCTTAACTTCCAGAGTTTTTGAAACAGGTTTCTTCCGGCCTTTTCTGACAGTAAGTTTGAACTGGAGAAGGTCCACACTGTCACCGGAAAAATAAGGTATCCTTTTCTGGAAGGAATCAAGATCGGGTTTTCCGCGGACCTTCCATTCCAAATGAACGGAATCCTTACTGGTAACGATATGCCTGCTAACCGTAAATGAAAAAATTTTGGGTTTGCAGGATGACATGCATAACAGCAAAAAGCAGACACAGCAATTTTTAAATAAATTCATGGATCACATTTTTAGCCGCCATCGAACTCATGGCCATAATCGTCCACTGTGGGTTGATGGTAATGCTGGTTGGAAAAAGGGAAGCGTCTGCCACAAACACATTGTCAAATCCGTCCAATTTAAAATCTTCCGTAACAACGCGGTCCTCTCGATGCGTTGAGTTGATACCCGCGATCATATTGCCGCCCTGGGGATGCGCCGTACCGAG
>PLCH01000391.1 GCA_003135585.1 Chitinophagaceae bacterium | reverse complement strand
GTCAGGTAAAATGGGAAAGCACTAAGAATTTTGAAAAGGCCACTTTCACAATGGATGGCCAGACAATGTTCGCCTATTATTCCCAGAGCGGCGACCTGATAGCTGTTATCCGTAATATTATTTCAACTCAATTACCTGGCAACCAATTAAAGAGCCTGAAGAAGAATTATAATGGGTACTGGATCACCGACCTTTTTGAGGTGACTTCTGATAACGATACAGTTTATTATATTACCGTAGAAAATCCCGATTATAAGATAGTATTAAAATCTAAAAACTCCTGTGGCTGGGAATTGTACAGTAAAGTGACAAAAATATAATTTGTAGGCAGTAGCGAATAGGTTTGTTTTGGTAAGCCTCCGATCTCCGGAGGCTTTGACGTCACTCTGTCACCAAGCGGTACCCCCCGGATTCGGTCAAGATATATTCGGGACGATTGGCATCGGTTTCTATATTCTTTCTGATTATTTTTGAATGGTTTTCCTTCCGAATCAGTTGTACAAAGATTTGGATTCTGATCAAAAAGAATATCTATTTCAGAGTCATGGAAATCTAAATATCATGGTAAAATGAAAAAGCACTTCTTATTAAGACTCAACCCAATACGCCCAGGTTTTGCCCAGAATATGTTAGCAGAAGAGAGAATTACAATGCAGGAGCATATTCTTTACTGGAAAGATCTTATGAAACAGGGGATTGCTCTTGTTTTTGGACCTGTTCACGATCCAAAAGGCGTCTATGGAATAGGAATCATCCAGGCTGAAAGTGAAGACCAGGTTCGGACCCTGATTGCAAATGATCCCGCAAACAGGATAAATAAATATGAATTTTATCCTATGACTGCAATAACTCCTTCAAACCAGGATTAAGATAAGCAGTCCGGCAAACCAATAGAATTTCTTTATTAGAACCAAATATGGAATGGTTCCGTAATTATTGCAGATAACTTAATAGCAAGGGAAATGTATCAGATATAAAAGNNGATTGCTTAATTGCCGTGGCACTCTCACTATTTTGATTAACCGAAATAACTGCATGCAATTCGGGAACCAAGATCAAAAATTGCCCTCCCCATCCCATGGCATAGGTCAAATATTTACCTTCATAATAGCTATGGTACCAACACATGGCATATCTTGAGTCTTCAAATCCCCATGGAGCCGGATAGGTCAAAGTTGGATTTAATATTGCGTTAATCCATTTTTTTGAGATAATTTGTTTCTTTTTGTAAAAGCCACTATCCAAAATCAATCTTCCGATTTTGTTCATGTCCTGCGTGTTCAGGTATACACTTAGAAGCCCGCTTCCATCGAAATAACCATCATGCATTTTCTTCCATTTAACGCGGGTAATTCCTAAAGGAGTAAAAAGAAATTTTTTAGCAAATTCAAGAGTAGGAAGACCGGTACCTTTGGAAAGTATAACCGACAGGAGATGTGATGCCGCGTTATTATATTGGAACGCTATACCGGGTTCAGAGACAAGGGGTTTCCGTAAAACATACCTGGAAGGATTTTTTATGGCGAGAAAAGCTCCAAGGCTGTCAAGATTTTCATGCCATAGGCCGGATGCCTGGTTCATAATCTGCCTGNNTGCCTGACGGTAATTCTGTGTTTAAAAATATCCGAATCACTTTTCAATTCCGGAAAAAAATGTATTATTTCTTCATCAACGGAAATCAGGTAGCCCTTATCAATTGCAATCCCGATCAATATTGCAACGATGCTTTTAGTGAGCGATTGATTGTTGAATAATCCACGTTCTTTTTTTTGATTAAAAAACTTTTTATAAATAATTGAATCATTCCTTGAAACTACAAGGGAGTAGATATTTGGATTATTTTGAATAAATGAAGGGTTGTTAGTTGATGACTGCGCATTACAAAACNNAAAAAATAGTAATAAGACAACCCCCAGAGATTTTCGCATAAGGAGACTTATTTTTCTTGTTTTACCGGCATCCTCCAAAATTTTTGAGGCTTACTAATGCTAAGCATTTGGGCTTGCCAAGCTATAGAATTTATTGCTTCAAAAGCGCATTTGTTTTATTTTATCTCTGTTTTTCCTAGGTTTACTTAGTCCNNACCTATCAGGGAAACGGCCCCTATAACTCCCAGAGTACCAAATAAAATCCTGGTATCTATTTTACCCTTTCTTTTCAGAGCGTCCGATAATACCGAATAATTGTATCCAACAGGGATATATTTTTCTTCCTCTGCACTGACAACCATATCCCAATCGCCATACCCTTTTCCCGTAAGCCATGCGAGCATTTCGATCTCGCTTTTACGGCGCTTTTTTAGCTCCTCAAGGTATTTTTTACCTGCTTGACAGTTAAAATCTCCTGTGGCTGGATGGGTTATGATATAACGCGCCTGGAAATTTTCATTGTTGAGGGTTTCCTGAAACATTAGATCCTGAGGGAAAGCATTCCGATTATACCGGATATGCAAACGGGTGAAATATACATTGCCTGAATAATCTTCCACCGGATCGTTTACATCCTGGTAATCATTCCAGTTGGGGGCCACCCACCATACACCTGCCTGAACCAGATCCTGGGTGGAGGGAACTGCAGCGACACATGGATCACATTTCAACATATTCCTTGGGCTTACGTCCCAGGCGTATTCGAGCATTGCAACCGACTGGCCTTCTTTGTTCCACTGATGTTGGAAAAGGTTTGCATAGAAATTTCCGAAGTTGCTTTGCACAAAAAGTGGAATATTTTTGCCGGTAGGCAATGAAACCGTGCGGTAGTTTGTGCATTCAATTCTTCCTTTTTTGGTAAATGCGTATACAATCATATCCTGATCTCCATCCGCATTTGCCATGCCCAACCGGATCGGCAGCATGAATCTTGGTGACCTGAAGGAAATTTGTATGGGTCTTAAGAAATTCCCGGGTAATTTTTTCTTTTCTTTTTCGTTTACTTTAACCACAAAAAACTTAAGGTTGCTCTTTATATAGGGCTCCAGTACCTCATCGGCTCCGTCAGGGATTTTGTATCCGTTTCCTTCCAGCCATTCCCTTAATCCGGTTGATTCTTTGGCGCTAAGGATTAAGATATCATATTCACCAACCAGGTATTTAGCCTCAACCTTTACACCAAGATCTTTGCCTTTTGATACGCTGAGACCGGCAACTGCACCCGATAACATGGATTCAGCTCTTCTGTTAAATTTTTTATTAAAATCATCCATTAAACAAGGATTCTCGTCGTAATATTCAACGAGACGGGGCTGACTGTATTCATTCAGCATTTTAAAGAGCTGCTGATCAACTACCTTAATATCACTCTTTTTTAGTACCACCGGTACCGGCACCACCATGGCAAAATCCTTGAAATCACCTTTAAAATCATTGTACATCGTAATTACATTCCTGTCTCCTTCCCTGACAATGATGACCTGGGATCTTTTATTTTTGAGCGTGCCGTCCGCTTTGCTTACATAGAATCCGCAGAAGGCAAACGCTTCGCGGCTTAGCATGGAAATCAGTACCAGGAAGGCAGCTGATTTTTTCATCAGTGGTGAGTTCATAATTTTTTTTTTAAGGTTTGAAAAACGTTGAATCGAATGATTGATTTTGTCCACTCAAAAGGATGAGATACAAGTATTCTATCCAGAACGGGAACTATAGGAGACAAGATGATCAGCACCCATAAGGGAGTATTGTACTTCCATTGATAAGTGGCCCAATAAAAGGAAATTAAAGCAACCACAAAGCCAAAAAAGATCCTTCCCAATGGATGATTGGGGGAAGTTTTAGGATCACTAATCATAAAAAGGCTAAATAATAGCAAACTGCCCGTACTGATGGNNTGGGCCACCCAAGCTGATATATCTGCCGCCAATAAAGCAAGCCAATAAAGGTTAAAAGAAATGTAAGACTGATGTCAAGTTTTTGAACGCGTGTCACAACAATCGTTCCCAGGGCCAGAACAGTAAAAAATAAAACTGCATTACTGCCCCATTGTCCGGGAGAAAGCCACGCATCTTTGGTGAGCCAAATTGTTGCAACAATCCCAAAGGCAGATGGGTTAAAAATATGTTTTTTGTTCAGCCGAAAAATGTATTTGGACGCGACTGTTAAAAACGAAGCCAATAAACTTGTATAGCAATGATTTGTTTTCAGTAAGAGGCATAGACTAAGGGCGCTGATTATGGTGCTCAGGGCCCATGAAGGGTTATCCAATAAATTCAGAAATCTTTTTTGCCTGAAACTTTCGGCGGCATAGCTTGTAATCAGACAGCCAATCATGCAAACAAGGTCATGCAGCNNGGCATGAGAATTCATTTGCCCTAAGGATGTCAGATCCCCGATAATTACATAAAACAAGGGAAAAAGAAAAAAATGAAAACGTCTATGGAAAATTAATTATCAAGCTTCTCCAATCAAAATGATAATTGCCTCAATATCACAAGCTGAAACCCGCCAATTGAAGGCCAATGCAGCGCTTAGGAAAATCACGATATTCGCGAATTATTCGTTTTTTCACGCCACGGGGGCTTAGAGTTCCCATGCCATAACCGAATATCAAAATAGGTTAGCTATTTTTTGAAATATTTCTGTTTTTTTTTAAACTAAATCAACATTTTATGAGGTTNNTCACAATCCAATTCGAATGACAAAAAATAGAATGAAATCTAAAAAGAGTATTGAAGATGTTTTGATTTTAAACATGAAATTTAACCTGTAAAACAAAGTAAATCACAAAGCATAAAGGAAAGAAATTAATATATTATTCTTGTTTTTTTGGTTAAACAATGATAACCATTTCATTAAGGCAGCATCGTAATTTTCCGAGGTAGAAAGCCCTATGACTTGCCAATACTGCATATTATCTTTGAACTATTACGATACAGCAATCCGGACTATTTGAAAAACCCAAAACGTCCGCACCCACGGAAATCATGCTGTATTGACTCTTCCAATTTTCCTGTGAATAGACTCTTCCAATTTTCCAATGATTAATTTATTGCTCAGATAATCCAAACCCTCAGGGTCGGCATTGTTTTACTCAAAAATTAAAACGATGTTGAAAAGTAAGTTCGCAAAGGCATTCTATCTTTGTAATTCATTTTTGTTTATTTCTACCTCTTTCACAACTAACCAAAAACTTTCCCCCGGAGTTTCCATCTCAGAAGGGTCGGAAAATGCTTCTTTACGGGTAGCTCATATAAGGGATGGAGATGATACAAGCAGATCAATTGTGATTGACAATAACTTTTACGTGACGAGAAAATCTGCGAAAATGCCTTCCGCTTCGCCGAACGTAAAATTGAATAAAAAAGGAATGCAATTTGTAAGAAATTACATTAAAAATAGCAATGAATGCCTGGTTGGCGTCAGAAAACNNATTATTGATTCGGTCTTTAATTTGTATGGTCTGCCTGTTGAATTAAAATACCTGGCCGTGATCGAGTCGGAATTAAAGCCTTCTGCGCTTAGTCATGTAGGTGCCCGGGGTCCCTGGCAATTAATGCCAGGCACCGCCCATGACCTAGGTTTGAAAGTCACTCATCAAAATGATGAGCGCATAAATTATTATAAAAGCACAAAGGCCGCAGCTATATACCTGAGGGATTTGTACGCCCAATTCGGTGACTGGTTGTTGGTCTTGGCAGCATACAATGGTGGGCCAAAGCCTGTTTATACCGCTATCCATAAATCTGGCAGTAAAAACTTCTGGTCGCTTCAGAATTATCTTCCCGCTGAAAGCAGGGAGCATGTTAAGAAATTCATTGCCACGCATTATTATTTTGAAGGGCGAGGAAGTGTGACAACTTTCACAAAGGCAGAAAATTTGCGGAATCTAAAAACGGTGAATGCCTTTGTGAATTCCGGGAGCCCAAAAAGAGTTTCAGTAGCTAAAAAGTCAAAAGCCCTTGCTGAAAAGTTAACAGCAAAAAGAAAGGATTTGGCGGTGAATACCTGGATGAAACAGAGTAAAGAGCCTGAAAATAGTGAGAACGATAAAAAGCCGGAAAATAATCATAGATGGGTAAGGCAATATGAGTCTTCCGATCAAAAATTTAAAAGACTCATGAAGGAATCAGCGGAAGCCATCAGAAGATCAAATAAATTGATATGATTTAATTTACTCTAAGTCATGCATGAGATTTATGTTAAATATCTTGTAATAGCCTCAAAACTAATTTATAA
>PLCH01000084.1 GCA_003135585.1 Chitinophagaceae bacterium | reverse complement strand
GCCCAGCCAATTTTCACCAGCGATTGCAAACCTTCCCGGAAGCGGGTATTTTAGGGATGAACCTTTTGTTCCGCTTATCTTGTAAATACGGGAGTAAATGTTAGGAGAAGTTACGTCGTGTTGCAGTTTAATTGTATACCCCCGCCCGGTCCGGATGGTGGTTGTATTCATATTGCCCCTAAAGTTTTTATCCGCATATGGCTTATAAAAATCATCTTTGGCCGCCAGCTCCTTTGCCTTTGCTCCCATCATGAAGTCGTCGCTTGAAACAGATGACAGGAATTCCATTTTTTCTCCTCGATTTATATTCATAACCTGTGCGACAGGACCCAAACCATGGGTAGGATATAAATTTCCATTCCTGAAATTCTCCTTCAACCGCCACATGTTATAATATTTTTCTTTGGAAAAATTTCCTTCAAAAAGATCGTGAATGTAAGCGCCTTCCCCATGTACAATTTCCCCAAATAACCCCAGCCTTGCCATATTGAGTGTCAGAAGCTCAAAAAAATCATAACAACAGTTTTCAAGTATCATGCAATGTTTGCGGGTACGCTCAGAGGTTTCTACCAACTGCCAGCATTCCTCCAATGTTTTGGCTGCGGGTACTTCGGTACAGACGTGTTTTCCCTGAGACATTGCATACACTGCCATAGGCGTATGTAAACTCCAGGGCGTGGCAATATATACCAGGTCAATGTCAGGGCGTTCGCACAACTTCTTCCATTCTTCTTCTTTACCTGTATAAATGTCCGGGTGGTGAACAGAATTATCAAGCGATTTTTTTACCAGATTGACTTTTTCGGGTCTTATATCACACAATGCCCTTATGTCCACGCCCTCCATGCGTCTCATGCGGGCGACGGCATCCGGTCCCCTATTTCCTAATCCAATGAATCCTATCCGTACCGAATCCAATTTTGGAGCGGCATATCCGCACATATTGAAATGTACATGAAGGGGTCCGCCGGATTGGTTGGCTATTTTGGAAGAATAAGCATCCAGGCTGCCGGTACCCGCCACAGCAATTCCGGTAAGACCGGAAAGTTTTATGAAATTTCTCCTATTTATGGTCATTGATTTTAATTTCTTCGGGTTAAATTCCCCGAAACCTGTTTCGAAATTTTTTATTTTGGTATAGTTCTTTTAGGATATGGGGTTGATCTGAAAAAACTTTCAGATCGTAAAATCTTCGATAGTTGCCTGGCAGGTTGAAAGTGTCCCTGCAAGTGTCAGACCGCAAACCAGTTGAAAATACTGTTTCCAAAACGTCATTCAAAAAACCTTTCAAAGTCCCGAACGGATTGCATTTTACGCATGCCTCGCAGCTTGCCGCGAAGTAGTTCACTTGTATTGGTTCTGTAAGGAGGTCTGCTCCTGAATCTGTCCGGATTTCTTTTCATTTCCAAAATCTATTCTGCAATAAAAAAGGATTTGGATTCAGGCTTTCAGCCATTTGTCAAACCAGTCAAAAGCTTCAGATTGCATTTTCTTATCGAATTAATGAGGCCCGGGATAAAAGGAACACCTGTATTGATTCATTGCACCTGCTTTTTTATAAACCTCACCCAGAATCTGATCTGCCCGCCTCATTTCCTCGAGGGTATACAAACCATCATTTTGATCGTTCAATACCAAGGCCGGTAAAGGGGCCCGTAGCCCCAAAATCTCAGGAAAATCCAATTCATCAGGCAATAAGGGAACAAAAGTCATCCAGGTATGCGTAAAAGATTTATTAATAATAAAATCTTTCCAGGTGGTCATAAACCCGACACAGACAGCACACTTGATCCTCGGGTCAAGCCCAGCCATAAATACCGTCCGCATCCCCCCTCCCGACAAACCCCCGCATCCTATCCGGCTTGCATCAACGTCTTTCCGGGCACACAAAATATCGAGTGCCTTCAGATCCTCTGCGAGAAATACACCGGGCCAGGTAGTACCAGCACTAAAAAGTGACTTTGCCATTATATGCTCGTGCTGACCGGCCCAATCATTGTATGCTTTAATATTTTCCGCAGTTTCAGGTTCTTTATCGCTTAATCCCTGCCTCATGAAAGCAGGGACATCCTGAAGCATCACTCTGCGGCTGGCAAAAGGAAAAGCATCTGGGACCAAAACCACATATCCCCTTTTTGCTATTTCATTTGCCCAGGCAAGATTTTCATAATACTCCCGCTGATGTGCTTCCATCAATGGATGAAGATGCTCACCGGTTCGGGTGATTTTGCGGGAACCAAAGTATTTGTTTCCGCCATGGTCATGAAAGGCAAGAATGGCCGGCAGGGGTCCTTTCTGTTCAACAGGCTGTAGCAGGACAGCTTGTGTGGGCCGGCCATAAGGTAATTGCCAGCTTAATTCCTCGATGTGTAATCCATCATAAGAATATTGCTTCTCTATATTTACTAAAGGAATCTCCGATCCGATATCCGGGATAGATAGCCGGTCCCGAAGGCGTTTTCTTGCAGCTATCTGCCATTCGTTCAGGTTCGGCCACTCATTTCTTCTGAATGAAAATGCGGGAAGTTCATTATTCCTCAGTCCAGCCGCCCATTCACCGTATAAACCCNNATTCCCATTCCGGCTAAACTTATCCCGGTCAGGCCGGAAAGTTTTAGAAATTCCCTTCGTTTATTAATCATTTTGTTTATTGTTGTGCAGAATATTGAGAAATCAAGTCTTCCTCCATGAATGAAAATTTTGGAATTCAAGGAATGAAAATATCCTCCGACCAATCACTTTGCATTTTTCCGCTTAAATTGCCTTATAGATTTTTTGACCGATTTAAGTTAGACTTTTATCCGCAAAATTGCCTGTTTATGATGAATAATTTACACTTTAATAAAAATTTTCTTTCTGTATAAAAAATAACACAATTCCCATTCCAATGCAAAAATGCACAATGACGAAATAATACCACTAAGCATAGCCGGCGTGTTTATTATCTTCATCAATCCTCCCGCAAGCGCATTTATATAACC
>PLCH01000272.1 GCA_003135585.1 Chitinophagaceae bacterium | reverse complement strand
AAGAAGTACGGAGGCCTTGGGGTATCCGAGCTTCGTCAACTCCGCCAACTCCAGGAGGAAAACATCAAGCTGAAGCAGATCGTCGCGGACTTGAGTCTGGATAAACAGATGCTACAGGATGTGATAAAAAAAAAGCTTTGAGACCGCGGCAAAAGAAGGAGTTGGCCTGTCATCTTCAGGACCAGTACAAAGTGTCCATTCGCCGCAGTTGTGAGGTAATGATGATTCATCACTCGGTTTACTACTATAATCATCATAGGCGGCCAGATAAACCGCTCAGAGAACGTATCAAAGAAATCGCGGAGACCAGGGTGAGATATGGGCATGAGCGGATACATACCTTGCTCAGGCGTGAAGGGTGGAAAGACAATCATAAGCGCACCCACAGGGTCTATAAGGAAGAGGGATTGAACCTAAGAAGTAAAAGGCCCAGACGTAATAGGGCGGCGGCTCATCGCATGGAAAGGCCTGATAACACTGGATTATACGAATGTTGTTCGATGGATTTTGTGTCCGATGCGCTTTTTGATGGAAGGAAATTTCGGGCCTTAACTTTAGTGGATAATTTTAGTCGGGAATGCCTGGCTATTTACCCAGGGCAATCTCTAAGAGGCAAGGATGTCGTAAAGGAGTTAGAACGCATAGAAAGAGAACGGAAAATCGTATTTAAAAGAATACAAACCGATCACGGCAGTGAATTTGAATCTAAGGAAATGGACCGGTGGGCATATGAAAATAAAGTAATAATGGACTATTCCAGACCAGGTAAACCGACCGATAATCCATTTGTTGAATCTTTCAACGGAAGTTTTCGCGATGAATGTTTAAATGCGCACTGGTTCTTATTTTTGGAAGACGCAAGGGAAAAGATAGAAGCCTGGAGAAAGGAATACAACCAGTACCGGCCGCATAGTTCTCTGAATGGCTTGACACCAGAAGACTTTATAAAACAATATCCGGCAGAAAATAAAAAAAACAAAGCCCTGCCAGGGGCGCCTTCATCTGATCCGATGATATTTGCAGCATCAAAACCTGGGCCAGCTGCACCGGAAAAATCATCCGATCAGCTGAAGGTCAGAAAGCTTTTTAAAGGCTCCGAAATTCTAATTCATGCCGCTTCGGAATAAGGGGGGACCTCAGCATATAGGAAATTAACTGCATNNAAAGCTATGCTATTCATTTGTTATTTATTCGATTATTTATAATGTAGACAATTGGCTTGCTGCAAATTAATTTTATCCTCAATCCAGAAAGCTTGAATTAATCTCATTTTTAATGATTGCAATCAATGATCTCAGAATAGGTAATTACACCAAAATCTTCCAGCGGTCCGGTAAAGGAAAGAGGATCCTGATTGTAACAGTGAATGACCTGCATCAAATTGAATCTGGCACTCTTGAAGTATTCCCTATTGATCTAGTTGATGCCTGGCTTCCCAGGTTGGGATTTTCTCATAGTGAGGGAGTCTTTCATAGTTTCCACTTGTCTCCAGGTTACGTTGTCCACGAACCTGCTGGCTGGTTCTTTATGAAGCGGACCATGAGGATGAATGAACATCCTATCCTTTATGTTCATCAGTTTCAGAATCTATTTTATGGGCTTACAGGAGAGGAATTGGTAATTAGGAATTTGTAAGGGCAATCAATAAAGGGGGAAAAACGTATGCTCTGTAAAATAGGCCCAACTTTACCGAGGTTCAGTGTACTGGAATTAGAATTTAAAAACTGACATACAATCTTCACTTGTGTTAAATTGACCCGATAAGTTAAAATGTTTAAATTGTTACCTATAATGATATGCATTGCACATCAAATCAAGAAGGTGAACAAACTAATTAACTGCTTATGAAAAGAATTGTAATTATTTTTTTCCTGTTTTTTACCACTTCACTTTTTGCGCAAAGAAATATTGATTATTTAGCAATCTTTCTGAAGCCTGATAAAATAAACGAAGAACAGGATTCAATATGGACTAATTTTATTTGGCATTATGCGCGAATTGGAAAAACCGATTGTATAAGAATTTCTGCACAAAAACTAGTGCAATTCTCATTAGAGGAAAATGATGATTTTTTGCAGGATATGGCTTTTCCCCAATTGGGCATCTATTTTTCTATTACTGGCGATTATTTGTCCACGAAGGCTAATTGAACATTTGTAAATTTTGTAAGATTAATGAATAATCATTCAACATTTGTTTTTCAATAATCAATGCCATAACTTACCAAGCAGACGAATTCATAGTTTCCGCACTTTGGCAATAATCGTCCACTATGTGCTTTTGAAAAATAGACCGATAATTAAGCTTCTCATAAACATCTTAACTATCCCGATGGATTATGTTGCAACGAGGATTGCGGGCAAATGAGTGCCTGGTTTGTATGGAGCGCTTTGGGATTTTATGCGGTTAATCCGGCTGGTGGTAAGTATGTAATAGGCAAACCTTCATTTGATGAGTTCTAATTAAAATTAAGGCCCTGAAAATATTAAGTTTAAAGTAAAAGGGTTGACTAAGACCAATATTTAAGTTTAGAGACCAATATTGAATGGCAACCCTTACAATAAGTCGTTCATTAAACACGAGGATATAATAAGGGGAGGAGAGCTCATTTTATTCATTGATGATAAGCCATCCACCTCGATACTGGGGTATTTTAAAGCATAATTTAGGAGGGGAAAATTGAGTTTTTATTTATATTAAAATCCGAATGCAATCTTAAAAATATATTTTCTGCCATGTTTTTATTCAAGCTGATTGTTTGGGCCTTATCATTGAACATTGCACAGCCTTTATTAGCACAATCAAAGAGTAACGCCTACGCCAAAAAAGTAGTTTGCCCAAAAAATTTGGGAGCACTATTATCGAATGAGTATGATGCCTGTACTAGTTTATATCCAGCGGTGCAAGAATCTGATTTAGGAAGCTTATTGGATTCTCCGGTTTTTAAAGCAGGTGCTTCAGTGAGAATTATTACACCAAACCCTTTGCTGCCTGTGTCAGGTGGTATCGGAAGGCCCAAACCTGCTACAGTAAAAAAAGGGGAATTATATGCAAGAGCTTTAGTTTTTGAAAAAGGCAATACCCGCATTGCCATTGTAAGCGTAGATAACCTTGGGTGGTCATCTGTACTGGGCAACAGGTCAAGAGCATTGATCAAGGGAATCCCACCGGAAAATATCCTGATTGGTGCAACACATACCCATAGCGCTCCAGATGCTTATGCGTTTCCGGATGAAAATGGGAAATCTTATGCCGATCTGAAATATCTTGACTGGTGTACCCAACAGATTGCTGAAGCCGTGAATGAAGCGTTGCAAAAACTAGAGCCTGCTTCCTTAAAAATTGCTGTTGGGGAGGCAAATGGAAGAATAGCGTATAATTATTACGCAGAGCAGTTATATGATCCCCGCTGTGGCGTGATGCAGGCTATTGCCAGTAACGGGCAGCATAAAGGCAACACGATAGCAACCTTGGTTAATTATGCCGTGCACCCTGAAGTAATTGGCCCGGACCGGGGTATTGAAAGCCCGGATCTTTGCGGACCTTTGTATAGCAGGATTGAATCGAAACTTGGAGGAGTGGCTCTTTTCATGAACAGTGCCCAAGGAGGGATGGTAACTGCTGATACACGGAGGGAAAAGGGTAAAGAANNCGAATGTTCAAGGATTGGTGAATTACTGGCTGATGAGGCCCTGCGTATTATTGCAAATGCACCAGATCAACAAGACCCAAATATATATTGCTCAGCACGCATCCTGAAATTCCCGGTTGAATCGCCAGTCATGAGATATATTCTTAAGAATTCTCCATTAAAATTTCCAGCTGCTGATACCGGATTTGTTTCCACCCAGTTAAATCTCCTGAATATCGGCACAGCGCAGGTGCTGACCATTCCCGGAGAAGCATTGCCTAATATAGGATACTATGTCAAACGTCATATGAATACCAAAAGCCCTTTCCTCTTCGGGCTTACCAATGATGCTTTTGGCTATATGCTCACCAAAGTTGATTTTAATAGTTTT
>PLCH01000248.1 GCA_003135585.1 Chitinophagaceae bacterium | reverse complement strand
ATCCCAAAACGAGTTTTTTGTTGCCGTTGCGGATTCTTTCCCTGCAGTGTTCAACACAGAGACAGGTAAATATTTATTTGTTAACGATACCATATTTTATAGAACCCCAAACAAAACAACCGACATTAAAGCTGACATTTTTGGAAATTTATATGTAAGTAAAGGAGGTGGATTTTACTGGAGCAAACGCTGGATGCAAAATAATGCACAGGTCTTTAAGATGGACAGCAGCTTGTCTGGCACATTCATTACAGAAATAGTCATAAATGGGATACGATATGATTCCAAAAAGGAGTTTTACGGCAGAGCGGAATCATTAAAAGAAATCAGTTTAACGTACAATGAAAACAAAATAGAAATTTATTATTCCTCCCGGGGAATCAACCCAGATAGCCNNAGCAACGGATGGGAAGCAATTCCTTATTCATTTTTAGGCGATGAAATGAATAGGGTATCCTTTGATAATCTAAAACCTGGTAAATATGTTTTTCATCTCAAAGCAGTTTATGGCATTACAGGTTCGTCGAAGAATGAAACCGATTTAGTTATTAATATCTCCCCTCCTTATTGGCAAACTTGGTGGTTCTGGACATCGATAATTACTGGTGTTGCATTAATCGTATTTGCTATTGTTAAGTGGAGAGTAAATGTTGTGAGAAAACAGGAAAGATTAAAATCAAAACATGAAAAGCAAATGCTCGAACTTGAAGCAAAAGCTCTTCGGGCACAAATGAACCCGCATTTTATTTTCAACTGCATGAATTCTATAAAATCTTTGATACAACAGAAAAATGATGATAAGGCAATAAATTATCTTACTACCTTTTCAAAACTCATCCGTACTATTTTTCAAAACTCTGATAAAAGAGAAATTACTCTCTTTGATGAAATTGAAACATGCAGGCTATATACGCAACTTGAAAGTATGCGCTTTGGCAATAAATTCAATTATCAATTTATGATTGATGAAACAATAGATCTGAAATCTGTGCTTTTACCCGCACTCATTATTCAACCATTTATTGAAAACGCAATTTGGCATGGCATTATGCCGATGGAAGATGGAGGAACGCTTGCTATAACAATCTCTAAAAAACAGGATGGAATTAACTGTATCATTGATGATGATGGTATAGGAAGAGAAATGTCGAAGCAGAATAAATTCAAAGGAGAACAATCTACGCATCAATCAAAAGGCGTCCATTTAACACAAAGCCGCTTAGAACTTGAAAATTTAATAAACGACCGGGCTACCACAGTAAATATAATTGATAAGAAAGATGTGAATGGCAAACCTTTAGGCACTACAGTAATCCTTATTTTTAAAGAGCTTTAAAATGACCACTTCAATTATTATTGACGACGAGCATCACTACACAGATTCATTAGCTGCAGATTTGCTAAAGCATTGCCGTTCACACCATCACCGAACACATCATTATCTTCAAACACTACTTCACCCTGATGAANNCTATGCGAAGTTTAAGATCAGGAATATTCATGCAAGCTTTTTGAATAGCGCTTGCATACAGCACAGCATCAGTAACCGTACGAAAACTTGCAAGCACACCATCGCCAATTTCTTTTATCCATGGCCATTAAATTGTTTTATGAAAGGCTGTTGTATCAGCCTATTCTTGCGTAAAAGTTCAAAAACTTTTTGTTCATCTTCTCCCATCAAGGCCGTGTATCCGACAATGTCGGTAAACATAATAACAGCAAGCTGGGGGAAGTCAGACATTTGAATTCTTTGACTAGTAGAAAGGTATGAAATAAGGCTTTGAAATAAAAGATGGTAATATCTTATGGAAAAGTACGGCTTCCGTTATATAATAAAGAAAAACTGGTTTTTAAAATCTAAAAACTCACATGGGGAAAGTTTCATTTTCCCTACAATCAATCATAATATGCAGTTTATTTAAACCCAATCTTAGTAAGAAGCTCTTTAAACCTAGGATCGTTATGAAGTGGAATAAATGGCGGCTCAACTTTCAGCCAGTACATTTCCACTTCATGATCATTGTAGGCCTTTTGAAGCCACTTGATCGCCAGATCAATTTCTCCCATAACTGAATATATGGCAGCAATGCAAAAGGAAGGGCTGCCTATTTGTGACCGTTCACTCCTTGCTTTAATAATATTTATAAGCTTTTCAGTTGAATCTTTGCGCCCTGTTTTATAATAGGCAATACCTGCATATCCAAGAGCCAAAGAAGTGAAGTTTGGACCGTACAAATCTTTATTTTGTTCAAATGCTAAGACTGCATTATTATATTCGCCAGCGTATATGTTTATCCTGATAAAATTCGTCCAATAAAATTGACTTGATTTATTAAGGGAATATTGCGAACCTATTAGTCCAGTGGCAGTCCTTAAATTACCGTTATAATCCTTTGCCAAAGGTAATTCCTTAGCAAAATGTAGACTATCCCGCTCAAAGGCATTTGACGCAAGTTCCATTGCTTCCCCAACCTTCCCCATCGCTAAAAGGTAATCAACAAAACCACCTATTAATTCTGGATTAGAAGGGTTTAGTTGGCGAACCTTTTGATATTCATTGCCTGCGCCTTCAAAGTCCCATAAATAATATAGATTTAAAAAACTAAGGCCTACATGTGCGCTTGCCAAATTCGGATTTAGTTGGATTGCTTTTTGCAATAAAGGTTTAGCATTTTTTATAACTTCTTGTGCAGTTTTATTCCCATTATACCCTCCGTTGAAAATCCAATATAATGCAAGGTCTACATATGCGTCAGCAAATGTTGAATCTAACGCAATAGCGGTTTCCAAAAATAGCTTATTTTCTTCAACAGGGGGCTCATTATGAGCTCTTAAAAACAAACTGTATGCTTCTGTATTCTCGGTAGGCTTTAATTCAATCCTTTCCTTAACTGCAGGGTCAATCTTTATTTTTAAGGCTGAAGCTATTTGCTGGGCAATATCACTTTGAATAGAAAATATATCTTTAAATTCCCTGACATAAGTTTCTGCCCACAAATGGTCATCTGTTTTCCCATTTATTAATTGTGCTATAATCCTGATATGATCATCATCCTTTTGCACACTGCCTTCCAGCAAATTACCGACCCCTAATTCATCAGCTATCTCTCTACTAGTCTTTTTGCTGCCTTTATATGTTAAAGAAGAAGTACGAGAGGTAACTTTTAATCCACCAATCTTGTATAGATGATTCAGTACCTCATCCATCATGCCATCTGCAAAATAGTCCTGTTGGGAATCATTACTCATGTTGACAAAAGGAAGCACAGCAATTGACTTTTCAATCGCATTATTTTGGTGGTTGAAATACTTCGCAAAAAGCATAATAGCTGCAGCTGCAATCAATAAAATCACTACCGTTGCTCCAGCAATCAGATTCCTGCGGTATGCATATTTCTTTTTTGATAAATCTCTTTTTAATTTGCCACTCATTTGTTTCCTCTTTGGAACAACTAACCCTTCATTTGCCAAAGCAAATACTTCAACAGGCTCATCCACATTCTTAAAATCAAACATACCAAGAGAAGCTGGTTTGAACTCAGGATGATTCCTGATTTTGTCAAAGATTTCTTTGGAAAATAAGATTGTATTTGCCTGTCTCAATGATTGAATGCGGGAAGCTACATTTACTCCATCACCCAAGGCTTTACCATCTTCAAAAAGAACTTCACCTATATGAAGGCCAATACGCAGTGGTACATGTGGGTCTGCCTGTAATTCCTTTTGTAATTCTATTGCGCAATTCAAGGCTCCAGTAGCGCTGGGGAATGTGCAAAGGCTTCCATCCCCGTAATAATTCAATACCCTCCACCCTCCCATCGTGTAAGGGAACTATTCTATTAAGTGATGCATTATAATTATTAATTAATGCAACAGCTTTTTGTTCATTTTCCTGCATGAGGGCAGTATAACCCACAATGTCAGTAAACAAAATAGCAGCCAGATGCCGTTGTTGTGACATAACTGAGGATAAGTGAGCTGGGGGAAATCCTATGTAATATAAGCTTTTATGAAAAGGAAATCAACCCATTAATCCCCCGAATAAACACCTAAGTACATGAAGGCCTATTATATTAACAATCACTCTATCCTGGTGGTAAACCCGAAGGGGGAAATGAGAACCTTATACACACCGTTCAGGGTCTATAATCCAATTAATCAAACGTGGTTATATGTGCAGGAAGTAGGATCTGGGTCTAATGATAAATTGATATTTTTCATCAACGGGAATGCCTATCTACATTCCAAATTCTTTATTCGTCCCCATCTTTAATCATCACAATTCATTAGCTACCTAGATAATATCACCTTCAGGTAGCTTTTAAATTTAGGGCATCTCTAAAAACCTAAGGTACGAAGCAACGATATATTTGATAGGTTTGTCTAGAATTAAACCTTTTTTATGGCTAAAATTAGGGGATTATTTGATGAGCAAATTCGTTTAGAGAAAATAAGCAAGCAGAAAACCCTTTAGAGCGTCTGAGTAGTCATATAGATTTTGATTATTTCCGCAAACCGTTGCGTAAATACTTTGACAAAGATGTGGATCGCAGTAAGGGTGGTCAGCCAGGATACAATTATATTTTGATGTTTAAGATATTAATATTGCTGCGGTATTATAATTTGAGTGATGATAGTATCGAGTATGCGATACTAGACCGGTTGAGTTTTATGCGATTTTTAGGATTGGGGATCAATGTAACAACTGCCAAAATCCATGGTAACGAAGCGATAGAAGGATTGCTAAAGAAAACTGAAGTTGGCGGCCAACCTCTACATGCTGATAGCGCCTATCGCAATGAAGCAATAGAAAAGATGTAAAAGAAGAAAAACATTGATTCCTACGTACACGAGAAAGGATATCGGGGTCATCCATTAACGGCAAAGCAAAGGCAAAAGAACAGAAAAAAGTCAAGGATCAGGGCCAGGATAGAACATGTGTTTCCTTTACGACCAATAGTATGAATGATATTTATTTGCACTAAAGAAGTCTGAAGACAGTGGGTCAGGTATTGGGTTAATGAACCTTACCTACAATCTGTTCAAGCTAGTGCAACTCAATGTTGCATTGAGTAAATCAAGGAAGAAGGGGAAAGTCCCTTCAAAAAGGGATAGAAATTTGAAAATAAGGATATCCCTTCATCAAGAAGTTGACAAATACGATTTATAAACAGAAAATCTGATCAATTAACTGAGGAAAGGAAAATCAATATTTTAAAACCGAGTAAATAGAGATGCCCTTAATTTATTCTTTGCGTGTAAATGGGTATACTTGCCTTATTTAAAATAAAAGCAGGAGATTGATTATGGT
>PLCH01000074.1:4841-5658 GCA_003135585.1 Chitinophagaceae bacterium | reverse complement strand
CTCCAAATGCAGAACTGGTCATATCATATGTTTTGTCTTTCCATTGTTGAGGGAAATTCCGGTTCAGGTACAACACTTTCCAGCTGGATGAAAAACCACTATCTCCAATACTTCTCCTGTCAGGCAGATAGTTACCAGTGAAGCTGGGATTAACCCACGGGGATTCAACCTTCACGTCAGTCTGCTTTCCTGTAGGAACAAACAATAGATTTCCGGAACCTTTTAAATGAACCGTCATGGAAAATACATTCGGTCCGCGAATCGAACCGGTTGAAACTGGCAATGGGGCGCTCAATGCATTTTTGAATTGGTCATTCGAAAATTTTCCAGGTTCCAGATTTAGGTCCTCGCCCATCATATGCAATTTTATCTCTTCTTTCAGTCCTCTGACATCGGCTATATCAAAAAATATTGCTGCTTCGTTCCAGCTCATTTTATCTGGGGAAATATTCAGATCAGCAATTTGCAAACTGTCAAATGAACCGGTGACCTGCAAATCAGCGGTGTAGACTATAACCTGGTAAATACCACGGTAGCGTCTCTCCGGAATCACATTTGAATGTATGGTCAGCTTCTCCGGTAAAAAATAGGCCAGTCTCTTCAGGATACTCGCCTTTCCACTTTGATCTGTAAACGGTTCAGAATAAGGTATAACGATCACGGGGCCAGCAATCGTTTGTTCTCCTGCCCATTTAGAACTGACTTCAGCAAAAGCCTCCTTTTGCCGATTCTGTCTTTCTGTGACAAGGTTCTGAATAAAAAAAGTAGGAACCAGTAATACCAACACCATAAAACCGATCAGAAAGGTTTTGAAAAA
>PLCH01000074.1:0-4822 GCA_003135585.1 Chitinophagaceae bacterium | reverse complement strand
GACTTATTTTTTTCATAGTTAAATACATCAGCGTCAATAATACGGAAAAGCAAAAAATCATACTCCATGCATTACGATTACCCAATGGATGCAGTAACATTCCTCCAATATCGCGCACCAGCTGAAAGGGATCTGTGATGACGTCCCAGCTGTTAAAGCGGAGGTAACGACCGATATAAATCCCCCAAGCATTTAACCACATGACCGGAAAAAGAAAGAAAAGCTCATGACCGACGGTCACATGCCGGAGCAGGATTTTTTCCATTTGTCTAACGGATAAAATTCCAAGCATGCAGCCATTCCAGGCAAAGGAAAGGGNNACCAGGTCAAACCACAACGGAATGATACGGTCAGCAAGAGAATCCCCCAGATGAAAAAGGTCTGTCAAAATATAAAATGAATTCGGTATCCAGATTATCCACACCAGAAAAAAAATAATAAATTGAATTTTGCCAGTGATCCAATCCGGTCTCAGGGCCGCTAACTGCGTAATAAAATAGGGTACGAAGGCAAGAAATAAATTCCATATCAGGTAGATAAAAGTAAGCCGGCCTGTAAAGGCTATTCTTACCAAGACAAGAAAACAACTAAAAATCATGGACAGCGCTAGATAACGACCTGATTCATTGCCTACTTCAAAAAATCTCAAAGTATTCCACTGCAGGCTTTCCTTTTTGTTCATAAAAATTTGGGAATAAAGATGNNTGAAACGTCCTTGATGAATTGTATCTTTGGATCTCTTTCTAATGAAATAAAATCCATTATTTTTTCAATGCAGGTATTGAACATCTCTGCCACCCAAACTAATCCAATTGCAATTGCCAAGGCGGCAGCTTCTGCCGCCGAAACCTTAGATAACAGCGAGACGATCAGCACAGCAATGGTCGCGACCAGGTGCAAAATTGCATTATGCCCGCTTCCCATATATTTTCTGATCCCTACGTATGCATACCGAAAACTTCTGATCCGATCCGCAAATGAAAATTTTTTTGACCCTTCCATCATGAATAATTATTGTTATGAATTAATTATATTGTTTTCTTATGACTGGTCCTGAATTGAAAGGCTGCAAGAATACCTATAATTAGCATGGATAACAGCCAGCAGATTAAGACCATTTCACTGAGTTTCTGCACGCGGATTTCCACTTCCTTCAGGGAACGACCCACGGCAACATAACAGAAAGGTGACCGATTGGTCCGCACCACAACCATGGCCATTCTTATACCTTGGCTGGGTTGCCAGGTTATCCAGTCTTCCCTGTGGATCCTGGCATATTCAAAAACCCCGGATGGCAATTGTGCTGGTTTGTTGTCCAAAAAACCGGAATATCTAAGGGGCCTACCCATGGAATCGTACAACAAAGCAAATACTCCAAGACTTTCTGAAATATCAACGCTGTCTCCCGGAAAAATTTTTTCGAAAGACAAACCGTCTTTTATTTTTCCCGCTATATCCCTTGCTATCTGAATCTGAGGGTCATTAGCATTGGAACGGTAGGATTGCTGAACGCTTGCATAGATCATTCCCATAACAACTGTAAGAACGGCCATGGCAGCAAGGTGTTGAAAATTTTTCATGATTTATCTTTTGAGATTATTATAATTCTGAATTATTATGCAATGGCAGGAAATGGGGTAGCAATTGAATCGTTTTTTTTGGTTTTTGCATTTGATAAAATTGTTTCTAACAATGGAAGCATTTTATTTAGCCCTTTTGTTTTAATCATAAAATTCCACAGCGGTTCAAACTTTTTCCACCCCCCTGCGTACGCAAAATGTTTAATCATGTGCCTGATCTGATCATGCCGGGAACTGGCTTTGGCTATATTGCCCCATCTGTAAAATGATGAATAGGCCCAATCATAACCTTTCTTTAATTGGGTTGCTGTAAGTCCTCTTGTTTTATACACGACTTGTCTTGTATCGTACAGGGCCCAGTTATGGTGAAGAATCCGTTCTTCCTGTTCCATTGACTGGAACAACCTTGTTCCCGGATAGGGAGTGAGAATATGAAAGGTAGCTGTTGTGAGCCCACAGTTTACCGCCCAGTCGACAGTCCTTTTGAATACGTCCTTATCATCGCAATCCAGACCGAATACAAAACTCCCATTAATCATTATTCCCAGATCATGCAACCTTTTTACAGCTTCTTCATAATTCCGCCCCAGGTTTTGTTTTTTATTACTCTGCAGCAGATTTGACGGACTTAACGTTTCAAAACCGACAAAAACAGACCGTAAACCTGCTTTTGCAGCTTCTTCAATTAGATTTCCTCTCAATATAGCATCAAGAGTAGAAGCACCCTGAAAGACCCTGTTCATGCCTTTCATCCCTTCAAAAAGAGCGGAAGCAAATCGTTGGTTCCCTAACAGATGATCGTCTAAAAAATAAAGGTGTTTTCCCGGCAAACGGTCAATTTCTGAAAGGGCAGCATCCACTTTTTGTGTATAAAATGATTTACCGCCCTCAAAAAATGCATCCTTATAGCAGAAATTGCAATGATGCGGAGAGCCCCGGGAAACAACAATAGAATTAGGAACCAGGTATAGGTGGCGCTTTATAAGATCACGCCTGATGGGTGGAATATCCTCGATATTTCTTTTATTATTTGTATATATTTTCGCAGGGCATCCATTTTTGTAATCTTTCAGAAAAGCTGGAAATATATCTTCGCCAGGGCCGATAAATACGCTATCCGCATGGACTATTGCTTCCCCAGGCAGGGAAGAAACATGAAGTCCTCCAAGGCATACATAAGCCCCTTTTTTCCTGTAAATACCTGCCAATGCATAAGCCCGAAATGCATTGGTAATATAAACCTGTATTATCACCAAATCGGGTTCATCAGCTGTATTCAGCTCTTCCACGTGCTCATCCTGCAAACTGATTTCATCTTCAGTTGAGCAATAGGCAGCCAAAGTTGCCAGGCCCAATGGCGGAAACAAGGAATATTTAACAGGTCTCCAAAATGGGCTTTTGGCTTCTGTCAACGCAGGCAACATCATTTTGATTTTCATAATGTTGATTTATTGTTTTGATGTATGTATTCGACCAGATGATGATACCCTACCCATAGCACAATAAAACCTGCCACTCCAAAAGAACAATCCACTAATCGCCATCCTAAAGGAATTCCCAAAAAAGTACCGGCAATTAGTGCCAGNNACCAGAACGCAGGCGATTAGTCCAAACTCCATCACCCAGATATTCTTAACAGGATCGCGGTAAGGACCAACAAAAAGAATGGCAAGTATAAAATGCGCTAAGGCCAACCAATCGTATCCATACAATAAAAAAGGATGGTCTTGGCCAACTTCATGGTAGGCTGTTACCACTTTCAGCAGCCAGGCATGCAATAAGGTTGGAGAATGAAAAATCCCCAGCAGTATGGACAATTCCCACTCAATCGGCAGGGCCGTCAACCCGCTTAGAAAAAGGCAAACAATAAAAAAAACAAGCAACCTTCTGATCAATTCCCGCGCCTTTGGTTCTCTTGTCTGAAATTCATTCATGGATAAACTATTTTAAAAGCACTTTGCATTACAAAGTATTAGCACAAAAAAAATTATTTTACTCCATTGATCATTTTTTCCAAACCTTCAATATGATCCCTGAAAGCCTTGTCTCCCGCTTTGGTAATAGAATAGGTAGTATTGGTTTTTCTTCCGATGAATCCTTTATGCACTTTTATAAAACCATTTTCCTCCAGGTTGATCAGGTGAGAAGCCAGGTTACCGTCCGTCAGCTCCAAAAGCTGTTTGAGATCATTAAAGCTCACTTCTTCATTTATTAATAAAATGCTCATAACACCCATTCTAATGCGGCTATCAAAAATTTTATTCAGATTTCCAATCGGGTTCTTCATCTTCTTGATTGTTACCTCATCTTTCATATTTAAGCCACATGATCCATCCGTATATGATATGGAGTACGCCAAAACCAAAGGCCCAGAAATACAATCCATATTTGGTCAAATATATATTTATCAACCCCAAAACGATTTCTAAAATTCCAACTACTCTTATATCACTTAAGGTATATTTGCTGGCATTTACCAAAGCGAGGCCATAAAATACAAGGCAGGCGGGCGCTACAAACTTCCACTGGTCATGGTATAACAACCCTGCTACAAACAATCCTCCTGTTAACAAAGGGATTAGGAGATTAACCAATAACTTTTTTGAGCTATGATCCCAGACGGGGAGATTATTTTTCCGGGCTTTCCTCCAGGTAAAATAAAAGGAGGAAATCAGGGCAAATACTAAAACACCCGAGGCGAGTATCACCAGTTTCCAAGTAAGATCGTGAGCATCTCCACTCACAAAATCCTCCCTCATTTCATTTTGGATAGTATATTTCCCGATCCAGCTTTGTGCAAGATATGCGCCTATTAGGGCGCATACTCCCGCACTCAGACCACTCAGTCCGCTTAAGGAAATAAAGCGGGATGACCGCTCCATAATTCGTTTGATATCCTGCAGGGTTTCTAAGGAAGGGTCTTTGGTATCCATAAAAAAAGTGCTTTGCAATACAAAGCAACGATTAAATATTTCATTTTCCAAACAAATAGGTTATTAAAGTTTTTTTACAAGAATTTAAGCATTTCCTTTTCATTCAATGTAGTATTTTTGAACTATGTGCTTACAGAAATATTTCCAAACCAAATTTTGGATGATAATACTGTTCCTTGGAACCTGCACGGTTGGCAATGCGCAGGTAAAAGTCCTTAGAGGTATTATCAAGGATTCTCATAGTGACGAGAGTATACCTTTTGCTTCAATGCGTTTTAAAAAAGCGGGTACAGGTAGGCTGAGTGATTC
>PLCH01000326.1 GCA_003135585.1 Chitinophagaceae bacterium | reverse complement strand
CTTTCAATTGCTCTTAAACGGAGACGAAAATCCCTGTAACCATATGTTGATTCCAAACCCGGTTTGAGGAACCTTGGATGAATAGGGTGCTGTGCAGGCCTGCAAATCTTTGGAAAAAAAATGCAGGGCGCCTTATATATCTTCCCACCGGGTAAGGTAAAAATCCTTACCTTACCCTTCCTATTTTTCTAATTTTAAAATATTGATATGAACCGGGATAATTTGTTTGTCAAGATAGTATTGAATGCTTGGGAATTAAATATTAAAAGAGCGACATCAACATTTGAAAGTTTTAATGATGATGATATTTATACAGAAGTTTCTCCTGGTAAGAACCGGGTAGTATATCTGTTAGGTCATTTGATAGCGGTTCATGATATGATGCAGCCATTATTAGGAATGGGGCCAAGACTGTATTCGCAACTGGATGATACTTTTATTTCCAATCCCGACAAGAAAATCAAAACCCTGCCTCCTGTAACGGAATTGAGAACATATTGGACAAATTTAAATGATGTTCTCATGAATAAGTTTCACAATATGCCGGTCGAAGAATGGTTTCAAAAACATTCCTCTATAAGTGAGGAGGATTTTGCAAAAGAGCCCCATCGCAACAAACTCAGCGTGCTGATTACTCGTATCAATCATCTTACCTACCATTTGGGGCAAATTGCATTGGCGAAAAAATGATTTTTCCAAATAGGCTTTAAATTCGATCAGCAAAAAATAAGGTCTGGTCCCGCAGCTATCCCTCACGACCTGAATTTACTCGGAGCGTAAGCTCTTTATGGGATTGACAAGGGCTGCTTTTACGGCTTGGAAGCTAATAGTCAGGAATGTAACAAAAAGGATCGATGCCCCAGCTACCAGAAATACATCAAGCCCAATAGGAATACGGTAGGCAAAACCATTCAGCCATTGGCTTAGCGCCCACCATGATAATGGAAAAGCTATCAAAACAGCTATCGATACCAGCCTTAGAAAATCCTTTGATAGCATTACAATGACATTGCTTACCGAGGCGCCAACCACTTTTCGAATGCCGATTTCCTTTTGTCTTCTTTGAGCTGTGAATGCAGCCAGACCAAAAAGCCCTAAACATGATATCAGGATGGCAAGTCCCGCAAAATACCGGGACAAGACTGCAACCCGCATTTCTGAATTATATTGTTTCTGATAGGCTTCATCCAAAAAATTGAAATCAAAAGGAAAGCCGGGATTGTAACTTGTATAGAATTTCTCAATCCGATCGATAGTTTCCCTTTCTTTCCCGGCTTGAATCTTAACCATGATTTTATACCAATCCGATCCGCCTGGAAGCGCCAAGCTGATATACAGAGGCTTAACTGCCTCGTGGAGCGATTCAAAATGAAAATCCTTTATAATACCTATTATTTGCATATTCTGCCCGTCTAATTTCACAATTTTGCCAACTGGATTTTTAAGCCCCATAACCCCAACTGCCGTTTCATTTAATATTATCTTGGAGAATTCATCGCCATAGTTTTTGGAGAAGTCCCGCCCGGCTATGATTTTCATGCCCATTGTTTCTATAAAATTATAGCCTGCACCAGCCCCTTCGAAATAAACTGATTCATTTGGATTTTTCCCTTCCCAATTCAGGCCGTAAGAGCCATAGTTGCGGCCCACCATATTATGAAAGGTAAAGGAGGCGTTGACGACCCCTGGGATTCTTTTCAACGCTGAAATAAAAGTTTCTTCGTTCTTCTGTATTTTTCCTTCGGAATCAAAACGAATGATATTGTCCTTATTATAACCCAGGTTTATTGTCTGAATATATTCAATTTGCCTGTAAACTATAAGTACGGCTACGATCAGGATGGCTGAAAGGGTAAATTGAAAAACTACCAAACCTTTGCGTGCCCATATTTCCCCCAATGAGGATTGGAGCCTTCCTTTCAATACCAGTACCGGGTTGAAACCGGACAGATACAGAGCCGGATAACTTCCGGCAAGGAAGCCGGTGAGCAAAGTGATACCCAGTATCGCGCCTATAAGTTTTGGGTTAAAACTGAGAGTGATTTCTTTTCCGGTGAGTTGGTTGAATTCCGGTAGCAAGAGAAAAACCAGGAAAACCGCAAAAATTACGGCCAGAAAGGTCAGGAGGATGGATTCGCTCAGAAATTGGAAAATGAGTTGTTTTTGGCCTGCACCAACCACTTTTTTGATTCCCACTTCCTTGAGTCTGCGGGAGGCTTTGGCCGTNNAACAGCCTTACATACTCAATTCTGCCGCCTGACCGTTTTCCATGATCAAAACTGTTGTAAAGGTAATTGTCGGAAAAACGCAAGACAAAAGCCGATCGGGAGGTATCCCTGCCATTTCGGGATATGACTCCGGCAATTTTTTTATTGTATGCGTCAATATCGGTGCCCTTCTTTAAAATCACATAGTTATGGGGACCGGTGTTATTCCATGAAGTAACCCAGGGCTGTACGTCCTTGTAATATTCAAAGGAAAGTACAAAATCAAATTTTTCCGAAGAATGCATGGGTATATTTTCAAAAACTCCGGAAACAAAAAATGGTTGTTTGTGTTNNTGTATTAAATAATCTTCTGGCCAGGTTTTCGGATATTACGATTGATTTTTTGTCTTTCAGGACCTCATTTTTATCACCGGCAATTATATTAAAGGAAAAAATATTAAAATAATCCTTGCCTACATATTGACCGACAGCCTTAAGGTTTTTGTCCCCGACCGAAAGTGTAAATTTTTGAAACCAGGAGGACGGGGCAACTGCAGCCGCATATTCAATTTCAGGAGTTTCCATTGCCAGCGTCTCGCTCAACATACCGGAGGACTCGTCTGAAATTTCCACCCTTTCTGGAGAATTCCTTCGTTCCATCAACTGGTATAGCTGGCTATCCTTTGCGTGAAACTTATCAAAACTTAATTCATCGTTTACCCAGAGGTAAATCAATATAGTACAAGCAAGGCCGGTTGACAGGCCAATCAAATTAAGAAAAGTAAATTGGTGGTCTTTCAGGAGATTGCGCCAGGCGATTTTGAGATTGTTTTTAAACATTGTTTGGGGCCTTTTCCCAGTTCCAAAACTGGGCGAATCTCCATATTTTGAAAAGATATGAAGTGCATTGTAATGCAGCCAAGAAAATGCCAATTTACTATTCCATTGAATATCAATAAATATTCAGGAGATTTTTTTTGTAATTGCACGGTTTCGATACGCTGACTGTCCGTTTTTGAGATTTGAAGATTTTTCTTTTATAAGCTTTGACATGCATAATAAAACGGCAACCATGATCATATTATGGCTGATAAAAAAGAATGTTCCCGTCAGCTTTTCTGAATAAACTGAATGATATCCTTGCCTGCATACCAGGAAGGAAAAATCATTCCAGGTCCTTTTGATGCAATTGAAAAATACTGTTTCCTAAAAAAAGGCCCTGACCCGCAGTCCAAAATCCAAACCTTTGGTTTTTAATTTTAAATTCGTATCCGTGTCCTTGTTTGTGTTCCAATCATATTCAATAATTGGAGTTAAAGAGAGTCTGTTCGTGAAAAAATCATTGTAGCCAACCCCGACACAATAATTAAAAATATTTGTTTTCAAGGAGGATGAACTGGTCCCGTTCGAGGTCCCGTTCATTCCAGAACCAAAAGTAATGCCGCCTTTTAGGAACATATTATTGAGACCATTCTGGACAGGTAAATTTAACTCGATCCCCGGATTAATGCTCCAGTCACTAGTAGTCACTTTATTATCGGAGCCTTTATCTTTTTGCACCTCTCCTCCAATTTGGAATTCCGCTCCGACAGCCAGATTATGAAGTACATAAATATTATATTCAAAGCCCAAGGATTCCTTCGTGAAATCGATTTCTGACGCACTGTAGCCGGTACCCGAATAGCTAGTTTTGATCTGACCGAAACCAAAGTTTCCTTCCGAGATAAAGCCAATGAAACTAGTTCCCTGCTGATACCTGTTGGGAGATCCATATCCATTCCGCATACCACAGGTAAACTCATCACAACCAAGAAAAGTTTCCAATCTTAAACCCACCTGGAAGCGGCTTTCGGTTTCCTTGCCTCCGTCAAAATTTGTAGTTTGGTTCCTATAAGAAATATATGGGTCAATAAACCATTGGCTGCTTTCATAGGGTCGTATGAGAACTCCGATTTCAGCTTTTTCATTAAACAAATTATACTTGGTAGTGGTGGAATTCCCGGACGTTTTAACGATGTTATTCGTTATCCCGTACCCAATTCCGGCTCGTCCATAGACCCCAAAATTATTTGTGATGGGGATTCCATAGGTAAAACTCAGATCACCTATCCATTTTCTATTGAGTATATCACCCGAGTAATGATTACCCGTAAAATCACCCGACAGATCCAAACCAACTCCAAAACCTTTTGCAAAATAATAAGTGGCACCCAAATCAATCAATAATTTGTTCTGCTGGCCGGAGCTTTCATTGTCTCCATAATTTGCCATATTTTCATAATCAAACTTTCGATTAACCAGGAACTCCCATTGCCCCTTTGCAAAGGGCTCAATATCTATGGCGGATATTGTCGAGCTGAGAGGGGCGTTATTCGATTTAATTTGCCCGAAAAGAAAGATCACGGGCGTTAGCAAGCAGATGACAGTTAGTACAAAACCAGGCGTTTTCATAACAATTACTTTTAATTATTAATAGATAGGTGTTCCAGGTTGGCATAGGAAACAGTATGCTATGCAGGCAGAAGTAAGTTGGGTAAGGAGAATGTAGTGATGCTGTATTAAATATAAGGAATATTTTGAGTTTTCCTTTTACCATTCATTTTTGTGGGAAACTGGACGGAAAAAAATTACAAGACAAAATAAACCATTGCGTGAATAAAAATAAAAAGCAAAGAAGTAACAATTGACGATCTTCTTCCAAT